>JAJFUT010000041.1 GCA_021372315.1 Methanobacteriota archaeon | reverse complement strand
CCGCCCGAGAGGCGCGGCATAGCGTCCGGCACGAGGATAATGCTTCAGAACGTCGGCTCTATGGTCAGCATGGCCGTGGCAATGCCGATGGTGCTGACAGGGCTATCGGACGAGGACATGTACAATCTGTTCCTCGTCGGAGGCGGCATCAGCTCCGATGCCCTGGAGACGTTCGAGAACGGATTGCACGAAGCGTTCCTCCTCTTCTTCGTCATCTCGTTGGTCGCTGTAGTGATCGCGTTCATAAGGACGAGGCCAAAAGCGGAGAAGGTCGCGGCAGCGAACGATTGAGCAAAACCCTTTTTCCTTCTTTTTCAATCTTCATCGGACGATGTCCTGCTGCCAAAAAGCCGTCCGCGCGGATATGGAGCGACACGGCCAACGAGGAAGTGAACGACCTTTTCATGGAAGAATAAACAGCCAGCATACAATAACAAGACATCCGCGGAGAATATCCAGATAGGAAAACATTTTTAGTTCCAGGAGAAAATTAAAATGCTGGATGAAGTGACTGGTGGGTCTGCCCGAATTTGAATCGGGGTCTCAAGCTCCCAAAGCTCGAAGGATGGACCAAGCTACCCCACAGACCCAGGTATTGCGCTCTAATGCAGAACTCATCAATATAGTTTATCATCCTCAAATGGATGGACCTCCGTCCTTCCAGGCATATCCATCATCATCTTTTCCGCAACTGTTTCGGATATCATTTAATCCTTGAGGGTATGTTCGAACATTTATGCGTCCGATGACCAAGGCGGTGAGCATATCCGCCGTCGTGATCGTGGTGATGATAGCCGTGATCTTCCTGGCATTGCCATTTCTGATGACCATAGAGCCGGACGGTTTCGACGAGGGGGAGCTGAACTCCCCTAAGATCTCAAACGACCCAGACATCGTCAATTGGGCAGCTTCCGAGCCCGCCTTCGCCCCAAATGAGGATCATTCGCTCAGATGGTGGATCACCCCTGTCTATTCCGACTTCGGAGGGGTCCTCAACGTCACGCTGGAGAACACTGGCAACTCGAAGCTTCACATTTATCGGATCGGCATCATCTGGCCCGATCACAGCATGGAGACGTTCCGTGATGTCGACGTGAACGTTTCTGCCGGAGGGTCGGCCGACCTCGGCGTCATCGCATACCCCGCCCCGTCGAACGTAAGCCAGGCCAGCTACAAGCTCGTCGTGTTCGTCGAGGCGAGGAGCGGCATGACCGAAAAATGGTGGGATTTCGGTGCGATGTATACGCCGGAGTACGAGATGGAGATATTGCCGCTGGGGGAAGAGAGGTCCTACGAGGTGACCAGCAACCCTGCCAGATATTTCAACAGGATCGAATCGCTCATCGACTTCGATGACGTCCGATCGATCGCTGATGGGCTCAAGGGGGAGTTTACAACCTATGATATCCAGCAGATCATCGCTGCCTTTGACTGGGTGGCGGCCAACACAGAGTACGTCGATGACCCGAACGACGATTGGCAATCTCCGAAGGAGACCATCGCGCTTGGAGGAGGGGACTGCGAGGACCAGGCGATGCTGGTGGCGTCCATCATCGGCGCTCTCGGAGGCAGCGCCAGGGTGAATCTCATCGAAGGACATGCGTTCGCAACGGTCTTCATCGGTCCCGACGCATCCGTCGTCGACGATATGACAGAGGCGGTCAGCTCGCATTATGGGACCGACCTCAGCGTGTTCTACCTGGAGGACGAGTTCGGTATATGGATGATCGTCGATACGACGAGCTACCAGTATTGCGGAGGGATGCCGACCCTATCGGTGCCGACCGGCACCGGCCTGAACGATTTTGCCTTCGAGGAGACAGACTATCTCTACACGATAGACATCGTCGGATGATCACGCCTTTCCTAGGATCTCCCTCACGGCCCGTCTGATCGATTCGGCGCTCCCCATCTTCGGCGACCAGCCCTTCGCCTCGAGCGCGTCGATCGAGAGAAGCATGTCCTTGACGTCGCCGATCCAGCCCCTCCCTCCCATCACGCCGCCGGTCCAATCGTATCGGACGTTCTCGAGCCCCATCTCCCCGACCACGGTGTCGGCTATGCCTTTGACATCAAGCCGGTCCCTGGAGCCGATGTTGTAGACGCCTACCTGCTCTGTCGTCCTCTCGGCCCCGATCAGCATCGCTTCGACGCATTCCGACACATGCACGTACGACTTGTTCGTCCCCGGTTCCGCCCCTAATATCTCTAGCTTCGTCGGGTCCTCCCGAAGTTTTCTGATGAAGTCGTGCAGGACGTTGTGCGTGCTCCTGGAGCCCACGACGTTGGCGAATCGGTAGATGACGCCGCTCATTCCGAAGGTGTGCGCATAGGACGATATCAGGGCCTCGCACGAGAGCTTCGAGGCGCCGTAGATGGATATCGGCAGCAGAGGGCCATAGTTTTCCGGCGTCGGTATGACGGTCGTCTCTCCATACACCGTCGACGTCGAAGGGAAGCAGATGCTCTTGGTGCCTTTCTCCTTCATCGCTTCCAGCAAGCGGAACGTCACGGTGATGTTCTGATCGAAATGGGTCCTCGTGTTCTTGGGCCCCTGCCTGACATCCGGGTTCGCGGCGAAATGGAACACGACGTCGATGCCGTCCATCATAGGTCCCAGGTCGTCGTTCAGGAGGTCGCTCCTCACGAACTTGAACCCCTTCATCATCGCGGCCTCGTCGAGAAATCCCATCTTCCCTGCCGACAGGTCGTCCACCCCGACGACCTCGCATCCTTTCGCCAGCAGCGAATCGGTCATATGGCTTCCGATGAAACCGGCGCAACCGGTCACGAGTATCCTCTTTCCTACGACCTTCATCTCAATCGACCTTCATCTTCGACGACAGTGCGTTCACGAAGAGCCTCATGGCGTTGCCCCGATGGGAGAGCGCGTTCTTCTCATCCAGCCCCATCTCCGCGAACGTCCTTTCGGAACCGTCCGGAACGAATATCGGGTCGTATCCGAAGCCTAGCCTGCCCCTGGCCTCCCCGATTATCCTTCCGGGGGAGGAACCCTTCACGACCAATCTTCCGACATCGTCCATCTGGCAACCGATGCAGCATTCGAACCTCGCCCTGCGATCGTCGGACCCGTCCATAAGCTTCAATATGCCCTCGTTCCCGAGGGTCGAGAAAACGTAGCTCGAATAGACGCCAGGAAATCCATTCAGACGGTCTATGAACAGTCCGGAATCGTCCAGTATTATGTTCGAATGTCCCATTTCGACGACATCGTCCAGGCATCGGTCGACGACCTCTTCCAAGGTGTCCGCCTGTATCTCGTCGCAATCCACCGGCAGATGGACGACGTCATACCCCAGAGGCGCGAGCCCGTGCCGGAACTCCTTCAGCTTGTGCATGTTGGACGTGACCAGTGCCACTTCCTTCACGTGTAGCGCCCCCTGTCCTCGATGCTCTTGATCTTCTTCCTGACCTCATCGCTCCTGGCGAAGCGCGAAGAGTATGATCTCATGATGACATCGTAGAAACGGAGCATGTCCGAATGGGCCGACTGGAACGCCTCCTTCAACAGATGGAGGTCCACGCCCATCTCCTCCGGCGTCGCGTTCTTCCCTCCCAACGAGAAATCGATGAACCACACGCGGCCGTCGGCGAAGATCATGTTGGAGGTCGTGAGGTCGCCGTGCGTCATCCCGCCCTCATGGAGGAGGGCGACCATGCGGCCTATCTCCTCGCATATCCTCTCCCTCAGGGCATCGTCGGCGGAATCCAGGAGGTCCTTCACCCGAGGCCCTTTGATCTCCTGCATGACGATCTCTGAACCGATGACGTCCACATCGTAGATGACCGGGGTCGGCACGCCGAGTGCGCGCGCCTCCTGGATGAGGCGAGCCTCGTTCTTCGTCCTCGAGGTCCGAAGCGAGGAATCGAGCTCTGGGTCCCTATATGCCTTGGGGACCCTGGCCTTGAACATGACGTCCCTTCCCATCCACTTCCCCTTGCGGATCTCCGCCTCGGCCCCTCGTCTGATAACTTCCACGTCCGAGAATCAGGGTCGACTCTAATAACCTTTTTCCGACGCCTCCTGTGCCGCCGGAACGATGTCCAGCTCAGGCTCCGGCCTGTGGAACGAACGAAGGTCCGATACCAGGTCCGACGACCTGGAGTACCTGAAATCATCAGGGAAGGCCGTCCTGACGCTCGTGGCCTGATATCGCTCGTCCATCAGCACGATGCTCGCCCGGTCGGTCTCGCTCCTGATCGCCCTTCCCGCCGCCTGGAGCACCTTCGTCACGGCCGGATACGTCTTGACGTACATCAGCGCCTTGCTCTGACCGTAACGTTTGGCAAGCCTTCTGACCATCTCGTCCGATTCGATGCTCGGGGGGCCGAGCGGGAATCCTACGACCGCGACGGCAGAGAGGAGGTTCTCGGGGAAATCGACCCCCTCCCCGAAGGAGCCCGAGATCGTGGCCATCAGCAGCGAGGACCTGTCCTGCCTCAGCGATATCAACATTGCGTCCTTCTCCGGCTTCATCATGTCCCTCCTTTCCGACAGGAGGTGCTTGGGCAATTCCACCTTCCTGAGGACCGCCTCGACGAGCCCGAGCATCTCATACGAGGGGAAGAACGCGGCGACATTTCCGGGAACGGCCTCACATATCTGGCACAGTCTTTCGCCGATGCGAGCGTACATCTCATCGCCCCTCCGGTCGTACCTTGAGGTGACGTCGGCGATCGAGATGAGGTTGCGATTCGCAGAAGGGAACGGCGTCGCGTACCTGCGGCAGGCGCACATGTCCCCGATCCCCAGCAGATCAGCGAACATCTCCGGAGGATGCAGCGTCCCGCTCATCAGAATGGAGCACCTCACGTTCTCGAGCACGCCCGCCGCAACAAGCCAGGGTTCCATGAATCTGCAATGGATCTCTCCCGTGGAGGCGTCGGCGAACCTGAACCAGGAACTGCCTCCTGCGTTCCATGCCCTCAGGAACGTCACGACGCGCTCCATGCTTTTCCTCATCCTCCCCCTGAGCGCCGATTCTATATCATCGGCAAGCTCCATGCAGGACGAACCGCACCGGTCGTAGACGATCGATTCGAGCTCCTCGGCGGCGATCTCCCTCTGCCTCTCGAAGCAGACCTTGTCATAGAGCTCGAGCATTCCCTGCAGGGCCGTCCTGAACCTTCTGATGCCCGTCGAACGTATCGCCGAGCACAGCGACGACCTCCCGAGGCTCACCGAGCAGTTATCGACTATCCTCGTCGGAAGATTGTGCGCCTCGTCGACGATCAGCGCGACATCGCCAGCATCCCTCCCGGAACGATCGATGATCGAGCTCCCCTCCGACGAGAACATCTGGTTGAGATCGCAGATGACAACGTCTGCTGAGCCAACGGCCGTCATCGCCGCGTGCCAAGGGCATGCGCCCATCCTAAGGCACATCCTCTGCGCCTCGGAGACGTGAAGGGGGTAGTCCATCAGCCGAGTGGCGGCCTTCTCGATGCGCTCCTTGTCGAGGAAGTAACATTCCTTCGATGACTGGCAGGGCGGACCCTCTCCCTTCCTGGCGCACAGACAGCTGTCGTCCCTCGATATGATGTCGACGACCCCGATCCTCCTCTTCCTCCATATGTATCTCGCCGTCTCCAAGGCGGCATTGTGCTGCGATTGCCTGGCCGTAAGGAACACCGTTATGCCGCCATCCTCCAGCGTGGTCTCGAGGGAGGCGGCCATCGCGACCGCTGTCTTGCCCATGCCGGTCGGCGCGTGGGCGACGAGGTTGACCCTGCTCCTCATGCAGGAACGGGCGTCGTCCAGGAACTGCCTTTGGCCCTCTCTCACATCAGAAAATGGAAAAAGGCCGTTCTCTCCGTCCGACGGCCCCAGCAACGGTTCGTGAGCTTCCATGTCATATCACGATCCCCTGTCTACTGTCAATCCTTGCTGCTAGATTCAGCCTACACCTCTGGAAACATCAAATAGGGCTAGGTATGTTGATTGTCGCGTGGCCGAGGCCTATTACAAGGGAAGGTTTGGTCTGTACGTCGCCGTGCTCCTGTTCCTGTGCACGCTCATGGGCTACATCGCCCGGTCGGCGATATCCGTCGCGCTCCCTTTCATCTCGGATGATTACGGCTGGACCGCCTCCCAGGAAGGGTTCTGGGGCGGCTTCCTTCTGGGCATATTCCTCGTAGGGTATGGCATATCGAACGTGCTCCTCAGCCCGCTGATCGACAGGTACGGGCCACGGAAGAGCCTGTCGGTGGCGATCGCGATATGGTCCGTCATCACGCTCCTCACAGGCATGCTGGGCATGATCTTCGGGGCCTTCATCGTGCTGAGGCTGCTTCTCGGTCTTTCCCAGGGTGTGCTTTTCCCTTCGGCCAGCAAGGTGGCCCGCACTCACTTCGAGCCTAGGAAGAGGTCGAGGATCAACGGCCTCTATATGAGCTCGATGTTCATCTCCAACCTCCTGATCGGGCTCCTGGTGCTCCCGCTCATCGAGGTCATAGATTGGCAGCCGGCGCTCTATGTCGTCGCCATAGCAGGGTTCGCGCTATCCATCGTCGTATGGAGGCATCTGCGCGACGACGGGGACGTCCATGACCGGCCTAAAAGCGTCAGGGAGGCGTACTTGGACATCATCTCCGGGCTGAAGGGGGCCGTCAAGGTCAAAGGCTTCCTGACCGTGACCATCGCTGACACGGCAATGAACCTCGCCTGGTGGGGCCTTTCATTGTGGCTGCCCACCTATCTCATCGACGGGAAAGGGTTCCTGGTCGACGACCTCGTCTGGGCCTTGCCGATGATATACATCGGAGGGTTCTGCGGCATATTCATCGGCTCCTGGATGAGCGATCGGACAGGAAGGCGGTCGGAGATGACCGCGTTGTTCTCCCTCGGCGGGGCCGTGGCCCTCTTCTACATAGTGACGGCTTCGGGACAGCTCGAGATCGTCGCGTCGTGCTTCCTCATGTTCTTCTGCATCAGCCTGCTGCCGGCGAACGCTTACACATTGCTTCAGATGATCGTTCCGGCCAAGGAGACAGGGGCGGCGACCGGCCTGCTGAACGGCGTGAGCAATGGCCTGGGCGTGTTCGGGCCGGTCATCATCGGGCTGAGCGTGGCCTACACGAACGACTTCGACACCGGGATATTGATCATCGCGGTCGCGCAGATGGTCGCCGCAGCGGCCGTGTTCCATTTCCGGAGATACGAGAGGTCCGCAAGCGCCGATGACCAATGATTTATCTTCAACGGACTCTGTTAGGCGTCCGTGGACTATCTTCCCTACGGATGCGATTCATTGGACTCCATGCTGGGCGGGGGCCTCGAGCTCGGATGCATCACCCTGTTCTACGGTGAGGCGGGCTCCGGGAAGACGAACCTGTGCCTCATACTTGCCAGGAACATGGTGCGGAGCGGGAAGAAGGTCATCTACATAGATACCGAGGGCGTGTCCCTGGAGCGGCTTAGCCAGATATGCGGCGACGGGTTCGACAGCGTCAGCAAGAACATCCTTTTCAGCGAGGTCCACTCGTTCAAGGACCAGGAGACGATGGTCGACAAGGCGATCAAGCTCACCGAGGGCAATCCCGACATCGGCATGATCGTCGTCGACTCGATGACCATGTACTATCGTCTACTGGACAAGGAGGAGGAGAGGGCCGAGAGGAAGTCGATGGCCAACCAGAGCGCGAAGTTGCTTTCGCTGGCAAGAAGAAGGGGATTGCCGGTCGTGATAACGTCCCAGGTCTTCATGGACATCGACAAGGGCGTCATCGAGGCGCTCGGAGGCAACGTCCTTCACCATAACGCCAAGACGATCGTCAAGCTGGAACGCTCCGGGATCGGGCGCAGGAAGGTGACGGTGATGAAGCACCGTCACATCGCAGAGGGCAAGAGCGCCGAGATCCAGCTCACCCAGACGGGCATCGATTGCTGATCGTCCTCATTTGTCCCTGCCAACGGCGTAGGCGATGAGCTGCGACAGCATCTCGCGTTCGCGGCACTCGGGGAGGCACATCAGAAGCTCGTTCGCCTTTGCCGCGTACTCCTGCGACGTCTTCGTGACGTAGTCTATGCTGCCGATGCGCTTGAGCACGTCGATCGCCGCGGCGACCTCGGCGTCCGTGGCCTTGGCGTTGCCGAGCGCCCTGAGCAGGACGTCCTTGTCCTTGCTCGGTCCGTCCAGCTTCTTCAGCGCGTGAACGATGATGAGCGTCCTCTTGCCGTTCCTTATGTCGGAGCCGACCGGCTTGCCGGTCTTCTTGCCGTCGCCGAGTATGCCTAGGACATCGTCCCAGATCTGAAAACCTATGCCGAATAGCCTGGCGCACTCCTTCATGTCCGCTATCTGCTTCCTGCTTCCCTGTCCGATGATCGCGCCGCCCTCGGCCGCGCAGGAGAACAGTACGGCGGTCTTCTTCTCGACCATCTCCAGGTACTCGTCGATGGTGACCGTCTCCTTGTCCTCGTTGTCGATGTCCATCTGCTGCCCCTCGGCGATCAGGTAGACGGTCTCGGAAACGATGTGGACGAGCTCCCTCAGCTCCTCGCCGGATATCTCCGATTCGCTCAATACGTCGTACGCCCTCGCGAAGAGAGCGTCGCCAGCGATGATCGCGGTCGGCTCGTCGTAGAGGATGTGGACGGCGGGACGGCCCCTCCTGACGGGGTCCTTGTCCATCACGTCGTCGTGGATGAGCGTGAAGTTGTGTATCATCTCGAGGCAGCACCCGAACGGGACGGCCTTCTCTCCCTTGCGGGAGATGGCATTGGCGACGAGCATGGCCAGGATCGGCCTCA
>JAJFUT010000037.1 GCA_021372315.1 Methanobacteriota archaeon | reverse complement strand
ATGGATGAGCGCGATCATGGTGAGCGCGCTCATGATGCTCGCGAGCTTGATGGTCATCCCATCGGTCTCTGCTACCGTACCGACCCCGGAATGGGAACCATTGGCGGATACGGGTGCCAATTTCACCCGAGCGATGTCGGTCCAGATAGGAGATGTCGTCTACATCATCGGCGGAACTGACAACACGACGACCTGGAACCCCGTTAACACAACATATTCCTACGACATATCGAGCGGAGATTGGGATGTGCTTGCGGATATGCCCATCGCTGTCAGGGATGCTGCCGCTGTGACAGATGGCGATAATATCTACGTGCTCGGAGGCGCGGATTCCAACTGGCATTACATAGCCAAGGTCCAGATATATGGAATAGCCAATGACACCTGGTACCAAGGGACCGAGATGCCTTTCGGCGCTGTGGAGTGCAAGGCCGCACTATGGGAAGGTGCGATCCACGTCCTGGGAGGATTCAGTTCCACTCACAATTACCTGGCACTCGACCAGGTATACGACCCGAGCACGGATTCCTGGAGCAATGGGGACCCGTTGCCGAAGGCCAGGTTCGGGGGGGCCGTGGCCGTTGTTAACGGCGCGATGGTCTACCTGGGGGGCATCAGCTCTTACTATGCGTCCGGTGATGCTTTCATCAAATGGCCCGGATCGAACTGGACGGTCGGTAATCCCTCGATAGAGAACTTCACCTCGGCGGGCGTCACGGTCGGTGCCGATGGCCTCGTCTACATCGTTGGCGGATCGGACGGCGATGCCTACGATCATCATTTCGACAGGGTCCTGTGGTACGACATCGAGCGCGATATTTGGGGCCGCGGCGAGGACCTGCCCGAGGAACTGAACCTCCCTAGCGCGGCAGCGACGGAGGATGGGAGGATCGTAGTGCTGGGAGGGGACAACTACACGGAGCCTTTCGTGAGCGTAAACGCCCTCCGGATAATGACACTGAACGCGTCCGTGATCACATCTCCGGTGAACTCCGGAGAGAAGGTGAGCGTCTCGATCGAGGTATCGTTCGAGTACAGGACCGTAACCTACTTCGAGGGGACGGCCAGGCTGATCGACCCTAGCGACAATGTCATGGTCGTCCAGGCGTTCGACTCCATCGATTCGAGCGAGATCATGTTCGATATAATCGTGCCCGAGGATGCTGTCACTGGTGCGTACACTGTGAACATCGAGAGGGTGCGTGTGCATGAGCTCAACGATAGGACGTTCATGCAGGCCGTGGATGACCTAGCTGTCAACGTGGTCCATGTCCCGAGCGAACAGGAACAGCTCGATGCGATGAACGAGGATCTGAACGACCAGCTCAACGACAGTAACGACAGGATCGATCTGCTCGAGGATGAACTTGCGACCCTGAACGACGACCTTGATGAGAAGGCCGACGCGAATATGATGTTGATCGCCCTGGTGATCGCCCTTGTAGGCGTCGTTCTGGCGGTCGTCGCGCTGGTCTTCGCAAGGCGCAAGTGAGCCTCTGGACGAAACCCTTTCCCTTCAATTCTTTTTTTCTTTTCGATGGCCATCGGCCGCAGTTCATTGGACCGAAGGCAAACCATTATTACCAAAGGGGACTAACCGGCCATCGATGCTCTCGATCAAGGAACCTCTCGGCAAGTTCGAGCTGACCATGGCGGCGATAACCCTCGCCCTCCTTGTCTGGATGGTCGTCGCTCCGTTCACGTTGCCTCATGGCAGCGTGGAGGATTTGTCTGGGGCGATCGGTCCGATCGACAATTCCGATCAGATCGGGGAGATGAACATGTTCGCTCAGGGCATCTACTACCTGGGGGACATGAACTGCCATCAGATCGATGAGAGGTCCTACTTCCTCAACGGGAACGAGATGCCCGTCTGCGCGAGGGACCTGGGGATGTTCGTCGGGCTGCCGATCGGCTTCCTGCTGTGCTTCGCCCTTCCGCTGAGGCCGAAGCTCTCCCTGGTCATCCTGACGGTGCTGCCGATGGGGATCGATGGAGGACTTCAGGCGGTGACCTCATACGAGTCGTTCAACCTTCTTCGATTCGTCACAGGTACGTTGGGAGGACTGGCGGTAGCTTTCTTCCTAGTGATGGTCGCAGGCGAGATGTACAAGGATTCGGAGAGGCCAGATATCTGAAGGTTCGTTCTCCAGCTAAATGCAGGCTGACGGAACATATTTATATCGTGGGTTCTATCCGTTCGGACATAATCATTGTAATTCTTTTACTGTTCTAGAAGGTGTCATAATGTCAGAGCAACTAAAGACTGGGACGACCACAATAGGCATAGTCAACTCAGAGGGAGTGGTCCTCGCTTCGGAGAGAAGGGCCACGATGGGCAATTTCATCGCTCACAAGGAAACGCAGAAGGTCTACAAGATCGATGACAATCTCGGTCTGACGACAGCTGGACTCGTCGGCGACGCCCAGGTCCTCGCCAGATACGTCAAGGCAGAGGTCGAGCTTTACAAGTTGAAGCGCCAGGTACCGATGACCGTCAAGGCAGCGGCGACCTTGCTTTCAAACATCCTCAGGAGAGGCGGCGGTTCGAACGGCTTCTACTACGTCGGGCTCATAATCGGAGGGCACGACATGGAGGGCGGCCACATATACAGCTTGGACGCTGCTGGCGGCTGCATCAGCGACACCTACGTGTCCGTCGGTTCGGGAAGCCCGTACGCATACGGCGTCCTTGAGGACCACTACAAGAAGGGCATATCCCTGGACGATGCCATAAACCTCGCCATAAGGAGCCTGAACTCCGCTATGAAGAGGGACTCTGCCAGCGGCGACGGGATGGCCATCGTGACGATCACGAACGATGGCTATGTCGAGGTCTCGGAAGAGGAGATCAACAAACGCGCGTCGAGGATGGGCATAACCGTCCCGAAGCCGTAAACCCCTTTCTCCGATTCTTTGATCAGTATTTAATTCAGACATATAGATTTAAAAGTTGGTTTGCATGAGCGCAGAACGGATTTTCGAGGAGGCCCGTGAGCATGTCAGGAAGATTGTACCTTCCCACATCAACATCACTTCTATTGATTTTGAGGGCCCAATAGTGGTCATATACACGAAGGACCTGGAGGCGTTCGCCTCCAACAACGACATCGTCAGGCAGCTTGCCCAGGGATTGAGGAAGCGCGTGGCGATCAGGCCAGACCCGTCGATGCTCGCCGACCCGGACGAGGTCGAGAAGAAGATCAGGGAGATCATACCTGAAGAGGCGCAGATCACTGATATCTACTTCGAGCCGGAGACCGGGGAGGTCACGATCGAGGCGATGGCCCCTGGCATAGTCATAGGGAAGCAGGGCGCCGTCCTCAACGAGATCAAGAAGGAGGTCGGATGGGCCCCGAAGGTCGTCAGGGCGCCGCCGATCCCGTCGAAGACGGTCTCTGACATTCGCAATTATCTTAGGCACCCGAAGGTCCAGGCCGAGAGGAAGGAGTTCCTCAAGAAGGTCGGACGAAGGCTTGCCAGGCCGAGGCTGGAGGGCGAAGGCTGGATCAGGATGACAGCGCTCGGAGGCTACAGGGAGGTCGGCCGCTCGGCGACGCTCCTGTCGACCAAGGAGAGCAAAGTCCTCATCGACTGCGGCATAGACGCGTCCGATTCGGCCAAGCCGTACTTCGACGCGCCTGAGATCCAGCCGCTGGACAGGCTCGACGCCATCGTCATCACTCACTCGCACATAGACCATGTCGGGCTTCTCCCCTCGCTCTTCAAGTACGGTTATGACGGGCCGGTCTATTGCACCGCGCCGACAAGGGACATGATGTCCCTGCTTCTCATCGACTCTCTGAAGGTGTCAGCGGGGGAGAACCGCAAGGTCCCGTTCGATTCCGACGACGTCAGGAACGTCGTCAAGCACTGCATTCCTCTGAAGTACGGTGAGACGACCGACATCGCTCCGGACGTTCGCCTGACGCTCCAGAACGCTGGGCACATCCTGGGGTCGTCAGTCTGCCATTTCCACATCGGCGACGGGCTTTACAACATCGCCTTCACCGGCGACATGAAGTTCGAAAGGACGTGGCTCTTCAATGCCACGACCAACAAGTTCCCGAGGCTCGAGACCCTCGTGATCGAGTCCACGTATGGAGGGTATCACGACATTCAGCCTTCGAGGACGGACGCCGCCAACACGCTGAAGAGCATCATCGAGAGGACCTTCTCGAACAGGGGCAAGGTGCTCATCCCCGTCTTCGCGGTCGGGCGTTCGCAGGAGGTCATGCTGGTCATCGAGGAGCTGATGAGGACGGGCAAGATCAAAAAGGCCCCTGTCTACCTCGATGGCATGATAATGGAAGCGACTGCCATACACACGGCCTATCCCGAGTATCTCAACTCCCAGCTGAGGACGCAGATATTCCAGATGGGGCAGAACCCGTTCCTATCAGAGATATTCCAGCGCGTCGAGACAACGGACATGAGGGAAAGGATCTGCTCCGACTCCGATCCCTGCATCGTCCTCGCCACGGGCGGCATGATGAACGGCGGACCGGTCCTTGAGTATCTGAAGTCGTGGGCCGACAACCCGCTCAACTCGCTCGTGTTCGTCGGATATCAGGCCGAGGGCACCATCGGGAAGAAGATCCAGAAGGGCGTCACTGAGCTGCCGATGACCGACAAGGGAAAGCAGATCATCGTCAACTACAGGATGAACACCGAGACCGCCGACGGGTTCTCCGGGCACAGCGACCGCAGGCAGCTGATAAATTACATCGCCACGCTGGAACCGAAGCCCGAGAGGATCATAATATGTCACGGCGAGGAGCATAAGTGCACCGACCTGGCCAGCGCCATCTACAAGAAGTTCAACATCGAGACGAGGGCGCCGATGAACCTCGAGACCATCCGTATGAAGTGATCGGAAATCCCATGAGCGATATAGTCATCCGACCGGCCAAAGAAGATGACTGGGACCTCGTAGAGGAGGGGCTCATCGAGGGAGAGCTTTTGACGGAGAGGCCGGAGCGTCGCTCCGTGATCTCCCGCGAAAGGCTGAGGGAGAATGCCAGGAAGAGCATCGATAGGTATCACAGGAACGCCAAGAAGCCCGAGGCGGCGTTCATAGCCGAGACCGGTGGAGTTAGGGCGGGGTTCGTCTGGGTCACCACCGAGATCAATTTCAGCGACGATGATACCTGCGGCTGGGTGCTCGAGATATATGTCCTTCCAGAGTATCGCCGGAGAGGCATAGCGGCGAAACTGCTGCAGAGGGCCGAGGAGTGGACACGGGAGCAGAACGCGACCTCGCTATGGCTCAATGCCGGCGGGAACAACGATGCCGCCTTGGCCCTCTACAAGAGGGTCGGGTTCTCCGTCGAGACCGTCCACATGAGCAAGCGACTTTGATATTTTAAGCAGAAGGATTTTCAGATGGATATCGGGTCATGATCGAAGTCCAGGTATCCTGGTTTCAGTCCCAGTGGTTCCAAGGACGCATACCCTGCTCTCCTTCTTGTCCCTTAATACTTCCATTCCGAGCTCCTCCCCGACCCTGCGGCCGAACTCGACCACATCGAGATGTGACGGCATGTTGTCCATGGACATCCTCGTCCTCGAATCGCCGACGAAGACGTAACCTTTGGGCTCTATGAACATCGGTCGCGCGATTTCGTCCAGCTTCGAGTACTCCTTCTTCCAGCCCATATTGAACCCCTTCACCAGGGTGTGCCTGATGACCGTTCTCGTTGATAGGGAAGGGAAAAGCTCCAGCGTGCGCATGAGCCTTTGCCAGCCGTCCGGTATCCTTGGAACGCAGATGTGCTTGTAGATCTCCTCGTTCGGAGCGGCGACCGTCACGTAGAGCTGCGTCGGCAGATCGTCCATAGCCTCGAGCACCTCTGGGAACGTCCCGTTGGTGACGAGGAACGTCGTCATTCCCCTGCGGTGGCAGAGCTCGATGAGATCGCTCAGGTAGGGGTACATCGTAGGCTCCCCTGCCAGCGATATCGCCACCTGCTTCGGCTCCCTGGCCTCGTCCCACATCTGCTTCGAGCACCTGGGATCGCCCTTGAATCCCGTGACGAGCTTCCTCTGGCTCTCGATCAGCGAATCGAGAACGGCCTCGGGCTCAAGCCATTGCGAGACCGACGACTCGAAGCCTCGAACGCGCCAGCAGAACAGGCAGTTGTGAGTGCAGTCATTGACCGCAGGGGTCATCTGAAGGCAGCGGTGCGACTTGATGCCATAGAAGTCCTGCTTGTAACAGGTCCTTCCCCGAAGCATGGATTCCTTCATCCAATGACAGAGCTTGACCGCCGCGTGACCGCCGACCGTCTTGTACTGCTGCTTCTCCAATATGCCCTTCAGGTCGTCCTTCATCCTCAACAGCTCGGCGATCAGAACAATGTGGTCTGCGTGCCCTTCGGTTCCTCGCTCTTCGGGGCTTCCTTCTTCTCTTCCTTCGGTTCCTCCTTGGGAACCTCCCTCTTGACCTTCGGTTCCTCGAGCCTCTTCTCGTCAGGCTCTTCCTTGGTCTTCTTCCGCCCTTTCTTGGGCTTGGAGGTATCGATCCTGGCCGTCTCCTCTTCGTAGGGGTTCCTCCTCATCCCCTCGATCTCCTGCATGACATGCTTGACGGCAGGTGAATCGATCTTGCCGTCCAGGAGATACGCCACCTCCTCCAGCTCCAATGAGAGCTTGGCCGATATCGCCAGCTGGAAGTCCTTGTCCTTCTGGTACAGCTCACGGAAATAGGGGAGAATGTCCTCCACGACCTGCTTCATGGATGAATGGCATTCGGAACCGAGCTTGAGCGCGACGCTCGCCTTCACGCCCCTCGCCTCCTTGCTCCTTGACAAACGGAGAAGCATCTTCGGGAAATTGTACTGAACATATCCTCTCTTGACCGTGGACTTCGATGTGCAGACACCGTACGTCATATGTTCCGCTGCGTAGGACCAGAAGCCATAGTATTGCCTTTTTGACACCCTCGACAGAAAGAGGTCGGCCCGGGACATATGCGCATAGGCCCTGGACAGTTCCTCCGGGTCCTTGTATACGAGAGGGATGTTCTCGTCAAGCCATTTCATCACATAATCGATGTCCTCGTCCGCGTCCATCATCGTGGACCTGGCATTGGCCCCGCTCGTGCCCTGGAGGATCTCCCCCATGAGGTCGTACATAGAGTGCTTGGAGAGCCTGTCGCCGAGGCCTTTGATGTCCTCCATGCGCACGTGGTCCATGCCCTGTGCCACGGCCTGAATGTCCCTTATCGCCGCCCTCACGTCGCCGTTCGACCGGTCCGCGATCGCATAGACGACGTTCTCGTCGACCTCGACGCCCTGGTCCGTGGCGATACGCTTGAGTATCGTCCTGACCGTGGCGGATTGCAGCTTGGTGAACTTGATCTGCTTCGTCCCTGTCTTGATGATCGAGCTTCTCCGCCCCAGCTCGTAGAAATCGTTGACGATGAGTATGACTGGCTGCTTCGTCGATCGGATGAGCTCGGCCATGGCCGGGATGCCTCCGTGGTCCTCCCGCCCGAATATGTTGTCGGCCTCGTCCAATATGATGAGCTTCCTCCTCCCGTCCTTGGCCGAGAGGAACTCCCCTGAATCGGTGAACGTGTCGGAGATGGCGCCCCTTATGGCTATGTTCTTGATCGCATCGGCGTTCCTGGAATCGGAGGCGTTCATCTCCACGACCCCCCAGTTGAACTCCTTCGCCAGCGCCAAGGCCGTGCTGGTCTTGCCTATCCCAGGCGGGCCCATGAGCACAACGGCCTTCTCTGTGGGGTTCCCCGACTCCCAGGCGATGGCCCAGTCCCTCAGGTCCTTGACGGCCTTCGGGTTGCCCAGCACCTCGCTCAGGTTGTTAGGGCGGTAGAGCTCGGTCCAATCATCGTTCATGTATGATCAGCTATCAGCTGGTCGGATAAATAATTGACCATTGGAGGAACGAACGTACAAAAATGAGGATGAAAAAGGAAAATGTTGGAAGGGGTTTGGGTCTCTTCGCTCAGCGCTTGCGTCTGTTCAGGAAGATGAACGCGCCCACGATGACGGCCACCACGATGACCGCGACGATCACCAGGAGGGTGAGGTCCACATCATTGGCCTCATCCCCTGCTTCTGTCGTGATGCTCTGGATCGAGGACATCTCGCCCGCCCCTTCGGAGTTGACCGCCTTTATCGCGTAATAGTACGTGGTATCGGAGTCGACGTGGGTGTCATTGAACAAGTTAATGCTCGCCATCAACGTTGCTATCGGGACGAGGTTGTCCACGCTGGTTCCTCTGTAAACGATATATTGATCGATGCTCGCGCCGCCGTCCATCGCAGGTGAGCCTATGCCTATCAAGACGGAATCCTCGGATAGGACCAAGCTCATTGTCGATTGCCCCGGTGCCGTGATCTGGGAGATGAATCTGAACACGCTCTCGTCATCATCATAGTATGCGATGTGCACAGAACCGACCCTGTCGACGGCCGAGCTTACCTCTCCTTCGACCGGGAGGGAGAACACCTCGGACGTGAGCCATAGGCTTCCGTGCCATGCCGCGAAGACTAGGGACTCGCCATCGGGTCCGCTATATGCGATCTGGGGCTGTCCAGCGGTGTCGACGTTGAGACTGTTCCAGACCCCCTGATCGTATGAATCGCTCTTGACGACCCACTGGGTCGTCCAGGCGTCATCGAACGTTGCGAGCTTCAGGCC
>JAJFUT010000049.1 GCA_021372315.1 Methanobacteriota archaeon | reverse complement strand
CTTCGATCCTCTCCCCCCGAAGCGCATCCTTCTGTTTGCTGGCCATGGGGTTTATGGCGTTCATTCCCCCGCCGATCCTGTAGCTGAGCGCTATGGCGTCGGTTATCCTCCTCTTGGCATCGAGGACGGCCTTCCTGATGTCCATCCCCTTCGAGATGTTACCAGCGATGTACGATGCCAGCGTGCAGCCGGCCCCGTGCACCTTGTTCGGCGACCTTGGCGCCGCGAACTCGATGGTCCTTCCTTCGTGATAGAGGACATCAACGACATCGTCTCCTTCGAAGTGGCCTCCCTTGATCAGCACGGACCCGGGTCCAAGGTCCGAGATCGCCATGCAAGCCTCCCTCGTCGACTCCAGACCGTCGATCGTCATGGACGCTAGCTTCTCGGCCTCGTGCCTGTTCGGCGTGACGACCGTGGCCATTGGGAACAGGTCCTTCCTCATCGCCTCCAAGAGACCTTTCGAGAACAGTTCATCGCCGACGCCTGCGACCATGACGGGATCGACGACGAGCGGGAGGCCCTCTCCTCTCAGACGTTTCGCCACGGTCCTCGCGATATCTCCCGAATAGAGCATGCCGGTCTTGACGGCCGATATCTTGGCGTCCTCTAGAACGGCGTCGATCTGAGCCAGTATATCCTTCGTCTCCAATGGCACGATCTTAGCGACGCGCATGGTGTTCTGCGCGGTGATCGCGGTCAGCACAGATGCGCCGTGCAGATCGAGCGAAGCTATCGCTTTGATGTCCGCCTGCACCCCCGCCCCGCCGATGGAATCGGAACCGGCGATCGTGAGAACTGTCCGCATGGGATATGTTAATCGCATGATGGATAATTATTTATTGGCAGGCTCGGGTCCTTATTGCTGGTCATGCCTCCGAGAACCGTTCCGCCCTCGGCTGAAAATCCCTACTGCTTATCGATCCCTGCCTTCGGGAAATTATTTATATCGTGGTCCTTATCAAAAAAGTGATGAAAGCGAGCAGTGGCCATTTTGTCCTGAAAGACGAATTCGAATACAAGGACATGGCGAAGATTTTCCCCGAGGTTCTCACGACGTTCCTCAACGAGACCGAGCAGGTCCCCGAGGACGAGGACATCATGCAGATGTTCATCTACCTCAACATGATCGAGCTGCAGAACAACAGCAAGCCAGAGGGTTACAATAGGAAGGGGAGGATGCGCATGGTGTTCCCCCTCGACAAGAAGGAGTTCTACATTCGCGGTTCGGCGAAGAGCGGCGAGGTCGTCAGGGTAGCGGAGAAGCTCAGCAAGGTCCTGAACAAGGGCGGCATAAAGCACGAGCTGGAATGGAACACCCTTTCGATGCTCGAGGACTGAAATTCACATATCGTGGGCGAGGTCGTTCCAGACCTTGACCATCCTTTCGCGCTCTCTCATGCAGAACGAGAGTTGCGCGTCCTTCGAGTCCTTTCCGATCAGGACCTGATTCTCTACCTGGGACGGCGATGTCCCTCCGAATGACATGCGCCTGTTGACGCATTCCTCGATGCTTATCGCCTTCATGACGTCCGGACCGATGAGGGAGGAGAACTCCTTCATTTCCTTGACCTGCATCTCCTCCAGACCGATCTTGTTCTTCACGCAATGGCGAACCATCTTCCCGACCACCTCGTGCGATAGTCGGAACGGTAGGCCTTTCTTCACCAGGTAATCGGCCAGGTCGGTCGCGTTGAGGAAGCCGCCCTTCAGCGCCTCGCTCATCCTCTCAGGGTCGAACCTCGCCTCTGACATCATGCCGGCCATCATCCTCAGGCAGGCGTTGTAGTTGTCGATGGAACGGAATACCGCTTCCTTGTCCTCCTGCAGGTCCCGGTTGTAGGACATAGGCAGACCCTTCATCAGGGTCAGCATCGACATCAGCGAGCCTGTGGCCCTTGAGGTCCTTCCGCGGACCAGCTCGGCCACGTCTGGGTTCTTCTTCTGAGGCATGATCGAGCTGCCGGTGCTATACCCTTCGCTGATCTCGACGAAACCGAACTCAGGGCTGCTCCAGTAGACCAGTTCCTCGGCCAGCGAGCTCAGGTGGCACATGCCCAGGGCCGCATCGAAGCAATATTCGACAGCGAAATCACGGTCGCTGACGGCGTCCATCGCGTTATCTGTCGGCCTGCTGAATCCCAGCAGCGAGCTGGTCATGTGCCTGTCGATCGGGTAGGTCGTTCCGGCCAGCGCGGCGGCTCCGAGCGGGCACAGGTTCAGCCTCTTGTACGAATCGATCATCCTGTCCGCGTCACGCTGCAGCTTGAACGTGTAGGCCATGAGATGGAACCCGAGCGTCACCGGCTGGGCATGCTGCACGTGAGTGAAGCCGGGAAGCACAGTGTCCATGTGGCGTTCCGCATGGGCGATCAGCGCTTCCTGGAGACCAGTCAGCGATTCGATCGTCTCCAGCGTGGCGTCCCTCATGTACATCCTGAAGTCCGTGGCGACCTGGTCGTTCCGGCTCCTGGCGGTATGTAGTCTCGCTCCGGCGTCGCCGATCCGCTTCGTCAGCAGCATCTCGATGCCGGAATGGACGTCCTCGCTCTTTCCATCGATCTCGACCGTCCCTGACTCGATCTCCTTCAGGATATCCCCGAGCCCGTTGTGGATGCGGTCGCCGTCCTCTGCGGAGATGATCCCCTGTTTGACGAGCATTCTCGCATGCGCCATCGAGCCCATCACGTCGTACCAGGCGAGCCTGATGTCGACCGAAAGGGAGGATGTGAACTCGATCGTCTCGTCCGTCGGCGCCTTGTCGAACCTTCCAGACCAGAGGACCTTCTCCGACATGGGTCTCACAGCTTCTTCTGTATCTTGGCCACGCTGCGGAGCGGCAGACCCCAAACGTAGATGAAGCCCTTGGCGCTCGTGTGGTCGAACTCATCGCCTTCAGCGTAGGTCGCGAGCCCCATGTCGTACAGTGAGTGCGGGGACCTGCGTCCCACGACGGTGCACGATCCCTTGAACAGCTTGACCCTGACCTCCCCGTCGACGAACTCCTGGGTCTTGTCGACGAACGCATCGAAGGCCTCCTTCAGCGGGCTGAACCAGAGCCCATCATAGCAAAGCTCGGCGTAGCGCTGCTCGATCAACCTCTTGTAGCTGGCGACGTCCTTGGTCAGGACCATCTTCTCGAGGTCCTTGTGGGCCGCGATCAGAACGATGGCCGCTGGCGATTCGTATATCTCGCGGGACTTGATGCCGACCAGGCGGTCCTCGATCTGGTCGATCCTGCCGACCCCGTTCTTCCCTGCGATCTCGTTCATCTTCTTGATCAGCGCCACGGCTCCCATCTTCTTCCCGTCGAGAGCGACCGGGACGCCCTTCGCGAACTTGATCGTCACGTACTGGGGCGTGTTCGGCGCCTTGGCAGGGCTGGTCGTCCACTCGTAGGCATCCTCTGGCGGTTCCGTCCAGGCGTCCTCCAGTATGCCGCACTCGCAGCTCCTTCCCCACAGGTTCTCGTCCGTGCTGTACGGGCAGGCCTTCTTGACGGTGATCGGGATGTCGTGCACCCTGGCGTACTCGATCTCGTCCTCTCGGGTCATGACCCACTCCCTCATCGGAGCGATGATCTTCAGCTTGGGGTCGAGCGCGTTGATCGAGACGTCGAAGCGGACCTGATCGTTCCCCTTCGCCGTGCATCCATGGGCAATGTACTTCGCCCCTTCCTTCTTGGCGATGTCGACGAGGAGCTTTGCGATGAGCGGCCTGGCGATGGAGGTCGCCATCGGGTAGGTCTGCATGTACATGGCATTGGCCTTCAGGCAAGGCCAGACGTAATCGTTTGCGAACTCCTCCTGTGCATCGATGGCATAGGCGTTCGACGCTCCGATGGTCTTCGCCCTCTCGATGTTCTTGTCCATATCGCCTGGCTGACCGACATCGACGGAGACCGCGACTACGTCGAGGTTGTACTTCTCCTGAAGCCAGCGGATCGCGACGGAGGTGTCCAATCCTCCCGAATATGCAAGGACGACCTTGTCCTTCTTCGGTGACTTGGTAGATCTGACAGATTTTACCGCTGATCCTTTCTTTGCCTTGGTTGCCATTGGAATCATCCCGCCATGAAGTGAGAATATATTATATTCACATGACAACAAACGGACATTTGAAGCTTTCACCGTCTTTTATCGGACAGTTGCGGCATCAATGCCGGGACAAAGGATATCAAGGCAACAACAATCGTTTACCTCTCAGGGGGATGTTACCAGGGGACGTTGTCCCTGAATAATTACATCTTAAATAGCGATTGTCTTATTTCGGTCAACATTCTTAATAGGCAAACATAGAAATTCGCCAGAATCTGATGAGGATAACCGGAATGAAAAAAGCAGCCGTCGTAGGTGGTTCGGGTTATACGGGTGGAGAGTTGGCGCGTCTCCTCTGTCGCCATCCAAACGTTGAGCTGACGGCAATGACGTCCCGCCAGCTTGCTGGAACGAAGGTCAGCAAGGCCCACCCGTTCCTCAAGGGGTTCGTGGACATAAGCTTCGAGGAGAAGCTCTCAAGGTCCGATTACGACGTGGTGTTCACCGCGACCCCGCACGGAGCGTCGATGGACATAGTGCCAGAGCTCATATCGAGCGGTGCAAAGGTCATCGACCTGAGCGGCGACTACCGGTTGAAGGACGTCGATGTATACAAGAAATGGTACGGTTTGGACCATCGTGATGTAGGAAACCTTGGGAAGGCCGTCTACGGGATTCCAGAGCTCTTCTCTGAAGAGATCAAAAAGGCTGACTTCATCTCAAACCCAGGGTGTTACCCGACATGTTCCATTCTCGCATTGGCGCCTCTTTTCTCCAAAGGATTGATCGAAGAACGCGTCATCATCGACGCGAAGAGCAGCACCTCCGGCGCAGGGGCCGAGCCGACCAAGGCGACGCACCATCCGACGTGCGGTTCGAGCATAACCCCGTACAAGATCGGAAGCCACCGTCACTCCCCCGAGATCCAGATGGCCCTCGAGAAGGTGGCGGGGCATGATGTCGAGGTCATATTCTCACCTCATCTGCTGCCAGTGGTCAGAGGCATGCTGTGCACATGCTATGCTCGCCTAGGCGAGGATATGGATAAGGAGGCGTTGCAGAACGTCTACAACAGCTTCTATTTCGGAAAGAGGTTCATCAGGATGACGTCGATCCCTTCCATGGCATCGGTCGTCGGATCGAACTTCTGCGAGATCGGCGTGGAAAAGGCCGGTTCAAGGAACGTAGTCGTTATGAGCGCAATTGACAATTTAGTTAAAGGAGCGTCCGGTCAGGCCATTCAGAATTGCAACCTCATGTTCGGGTTCGAAGAATCGGCCGGACTTGACTTCCCCGGTCTGGGGGTCTGAACAAATGGCGTACACTGTCATAGAAGGCGGGATCACCACTCCGAAGGGCTTCAGGGCCTCAGGGATGCACTGCGGAATAAAGAAGGTCAACATGGACCTCGCGATAATATGCTCGGACGTCCCGGCCAGGTGCGCCATAGCTTACACTCAGAACTTAATGAGGGCGGCACCCATCGAGGTCATGATGGAGCGCGATCCCAAGATGCTTCAGGCCATCGTCATCAACAGCGGGAACGCCAATGCGATCACGGGTCTGAAAGGCATCTATGACGCCAGGGATATGTGCGCGATCACCGCCGAGGCGCTGAACCTGACCGAGGACCTCGTGGGCGTCGCATCGACAGGCGTCATCTCGAGGTTCCTTCCTATGGCGAAGATAGCGGCAGGCATACCCAAGGCGGTCGCCATCCTCGGCAGGGGAAGGGAGTCGGACCTCCTGGCAGCGAAGGCGATCATGACGACCGACACCAAGCATAAGGAAGCGGCATGCCAGGTCACTCTCAAGGACGGGACCGTGGTCACGATCGGAGGCATAACCAAGGGCTCAGGGATGATCGCACCGTCGATGAAGGTCGCGCCGCACGCGACGACATTGAGCTTCATAGTTACCGACGCGGTCCTAACGAAGAACGCGAACGGCAAGTGGCAGGACATAATGGACAATAGCTTCAACGTCATCTCGGTCGACGGGGACCAGAGCACGAACGACGTCTCCATGTTCCTGGCCAATGGCATGGCCGGGGGAGTCCCGGCGGATAACGACCTCTCGTTCTGGGACGGCGTCAAGTACGTCGCCCAATCGCTCGCCAAGCAGATCGTCATCGACGGAGAGGGGGCGACGAAGTTGATCGAGGTGCGCGTCCTGGACGCCAAGACGTCTCGCGAGGCGAGGCGTGCCGCCCGGGCCATCATTTCCTCAAATCTCGTGAAGACGGCCATATTCGGGGCGGACCCCAACTTCGGGAGGATACTCGCGGCGCTCGGCAACTCGGGCGCGACCTTCTCCCTCGAACAGGTCAAGCTGGACATCAGCGACGACACCACTATGGTCACGCTCTTCGACAAGGGAGCCCCGACCATGGCGCCAGGCTCGCCCAGCGAGCTCGACGCGAGGAAGATCCTGTCCGGCAAGCGCATCGCTATCGATCTCTATCTGGGGGTAGGTCATTCCTTCGGAGAGGCGTGGGGATGCGACCTCACCTATGACTACGTCAAGATAAACGCGGACTACACCACCTGAGGTCACCAGATGAACATGGCTTTCGTGGACGACCATCCCCGTTCTGCTTCTCTCAAAGGAAAGAACGTCGTCATCAAGTTCGGAGGAAGCTCCATCGACCCCGAAGGGCTCGAACGGTTCGGCGCGGACATCGCGCTCCTGGTGAGCCTCGGCATCAGGCCGATCGTCGTTCACGGCGGCGGCCCGGAGATATCGGAGGAGATGAATAGGCGCGGCCTTCCTGTGAAGAAGGTCATGGGCCTGCGGATCACAGACGACGGAACGCTAGAGGTCGCGAAGGGCGTTCTCGCTAGGATCAACGACCAGTTGGTGAGAGCGATCCAGGCCAAGGGCGTTAGCTCGATGGGGATGTCCGGGGCCGAATGCAGCACGATCGTCTGCAGGAAGATGCCGCCGATGGTAGGGAAGGACGGCGAGGGCAAAGATATCTCCGCCGACCTGGGGTGGGTGGGCGACATAGTCAAGGTCGACCCGAAGGCAATCTCGACGATGGTCGGCAAGAACATCGTTCCAGTCATCTATCCCATATGCTCGGACGAGAGCGGCCAGTTCATGAACGTCAACGCGGACACGGCCGCGGCGAGGGTCGCTATGGCCGTCAAGGCCGAGGAGCTCGTCCTCGTGACCGACGTGCCTGGCCTCATGAAAGTGTTCGGGGACCCGAGCACGGTCATCAGCCAGATAAGGACCGAAGAGTTCGAAGGGCTCGTCAGGGACGGCGTCGTAAAGGAAGGCATGATCCCTAAGCTCGAGGCGTGCGTCATGGCCGTCAGGGACGGGGTCAGAGCGGCCCACATGATAGACGGCAAGGACCGAGACGCTATAAAGGCGCAGTTGTTGACGAACACCAATCGTGGGACAAAGATCATCAGATAAGGCGATCAAATGGACCTGAACGACATCAAGACACTATATGGCTCATATCTGTTCCAGAACTACGGACGGGAAGACCTCTGCATCGCCAGGGGCGACAGGGAGTTCATCTACGACCTCGAAGGGAAGGAGTACGTTGACTTCGTCGCGGGAATCGCGGTCAATTGTCTCGGCCACGGTCATCCAGCCCTCGTAAAGGCGATAAGCGAACAGGCCGCAAGGATGATCCACATCTCCAATCTCTACTACAGCCGCGAGCAGGCCGACCTGGGAGAGGCATTGGCATCGATCGTACCGCCGCCATTGGCCGTATCCATGTTCTGCAACAGCGGGGCCGAGGCGAACGAGGCGGCGCTGAAGTTGGCGTCGAAGCACACGAAGAGAGCGCGATTCGTCACCTGCAAGAACTCATTCCACGGGAGGACGTGCGCGGCCTTATCTGCCACGGGCCAGCCAAAGTACCAGGAGGGCTTCGAGCCGCTGCTCTCGAAAGCATTCGACCACATACCTTTCAACGACGTCGAAGCGCTCAAATCGAGCGTCAGCAAGACGACAGCGGGATTGCTTCTCGAGGTCATCCAGGGAGAGGGAGGGGTCATACCGGCCTCCAAGGAGTTCATCAGCACGGCAAGGGACCTGTGCGACGACACCGGTGCGCTCATGATCGTCGATGAGGTGCAGACGGGAATTGGGCGGACAGGCAAGTGGTTCGGGTTCCAGAACTATGATGTCGTGCCAGACATCATTTCCCTGGCAAAGGGCCTGGGTGGAGGTGTCCCAATTGGAGCTATTGTGTCCACCCGTGAGATCGCCAAGACCTTCACCCCGGGTAGCCACGGAACGACCTTCGGGGGAAACCCATTAGCGTGCGCAGCTGGCTATGCCACCATCGCTACTATCCGGAACGAGGGGCTGGTGTCGAGGGCCGCCTCGACAGGCGCGAAATGGATGGCCGATATCCGGGAGATCGGCGAGGGCTCTAAGATCATCAAGGACGTCCGTGGAATGGGACTCATCATCGGCATCGAGATGGGAGAAAGCGCGAAGGAACTCAAGAAGTTCGGGTTCGAGAACGGCCTGCTCCTCAACGTTGCTGGTGGCAAGACACTGAGGCTGGTACCGCCGCTGATCGTCAGTGATGGCAGCATATCAAGGTTCAACGACTGTCTAAGGGATTTTCTATCCCGACAGTGATGTCTGGAAAAAAACATTAAAATAGGCACAGGCGATTTCGATGCCTATGAAGGAGCAGCCGCAGAAGGAGAGCATCGCTGAGAAGACGAGGGTCTACATCGATTCTCATCCGAGCATAAAGGATTGCATCTCAAAGGACCTGATCAACTATTCTTCACTGGCCAGGCAAATCATGAAGGACCTCGAGATCAAGAACGAGGAGGCCGTGATGATCGCTTGCAGACGCTATGCTCAGAGGCTCTCAAAGAAGGACCACGAGAAGGACATCCTCAAGATCATCGGCAACAGTCGCATCGAGGTCAAGACGAAGATCTGCTCAGTCACCGCTAAGAACGACTGGACGGTACTTCACAAGCTCGAGCTCGTCTTCGTCAAGCTGATCAACGAAAAGGCCATCATGCAGGTCATCCAGGGCACCCAGGCGATAACGATCATCGCCGACGAGAAGCTCAAGAACGACGTCGTCAACACGGTCGGGAAGGAGAACATCCTTCGGGTTCGGCCGGACCTAGTGGAGATATCCGTCAAGTCGCCAGAGAAGATCTCGGACACTTCTGGTGTCTTCTCGTTCCTCGCTGACAACCTGGCCGAGAACAACGTCAATGTCGCCGAGACCGTCTCCTGCTATACGGACACGATCTTCATAGTCGACGAGAAGGACATGATACATGCCTACTCGATCCTCTCGAAGGTCATCGAGAGCGCCGAGGCCTCGATCGAGAACGATTCGTGACGACCGGTCAGACAACCATCTCGGGTTTCACGGCCCTTTCGTATCTTTTAAATCCAGCAAATCATAAAATATTTTCTGGCTCCATGATAACCGGGAAGGGACATCTTTGGAAAAGGCTCCTAACATCGTCGTGGAACCTCCTGGTCCGAAGGCCATGGAGATCATTAAGGTGGATGACGAATACCTCGCAACGTCCACCAAGGTCGCGAAGATAGCCATCGCCAGCGCAAAAGGGGCCCTGATCAAGGACGTCGACGGTAACACGTACATCGATTTCTCGTCAGGGGTATCGGTCATGAACGTCGGCCACTGCCACCCCCGCATCGTCAAGGCCGTGCAGGAGCAGTCCGCGAAAATGATGCATGTCGCAGGGACCGATTACTATTACCAGGTACAGAGCGACCTCGTCGAGAGGCTCTGTCATCTAGGGCCGGGCGACCACCCCAAGAAGGTGTTCCTCAGCAACTCGGGGACGGAGACGATAGAGTGCGCCATGAAGGTCGCGCGATGGCATTTCCCCGACAGGAAGCAGTTCATTGCGTTCACGGGGGCCTTCCACGGCAGGACGATGGGTTCGCTCTCCCTGACCGCCAGCAAGACCGTCCACAGGGAACGGTTCTTCCCGTTGGTCCCTGGGGTCGCTCACTTCCCCTACCCGTATTGCTACAGGTGTCCATATCATCTGGAGCATCCCTCCTGCGGACTGCTCTGCGCGAACATCATCAAGGAACACTACTTCCAGAACGTTCTGCCGCCCCACGACGTCGCCGCGCTTTTCATGGAGCCGATACAGGGCGAGGGCGGGTACATCGTCCCTCCGAAGGGATGGCATTCGGCGATAGCCAAGATCGCCAAGGACGAGGGGATCCTCTTGGTGGACGACGAGGTACAGGCCGGAATGGCCAGGACAGGAAAGATGTGGGCGATCGAGCATTTCGGCGTCGTTCCGGACATCGTGTGCACGGCCAAGACGCTCGGGTCTGGCATACCGATAGGAGCGACTATCTTCAGAAAGGAGCTGGACTTCGGCGTAAAGGGGGCCCATTCGAACACGTTCGGGGGGAACTGTGTCGCATGCGCATCGGCCTTGGCGACGCTCGACATCATCAGGGAGGAGAAGCTCGCAGAGCAGGCGGAGATGAAGGGCCGACTGATCAGGAAACGCCTCGAGGAGATGAAGGAGAAGTACGAGATCGTCGGCGACGTCAGGGGCATAGGGATGATGCAGGCCGTGGAGTTCGTTCTCGATCGCAAGACGAAGGAGCCGGCCGTCGACCTCAGGAACGATGTGACCTCGTTGTGCACGAAGAGAGGGCTCGTGGCGATAGGCTGCGGCCGGTCGGGGATGAGGATCATACCTCCTCTCGTCATCGAAGAGGAATATCTGAACGCCGGGCTCGATGTGTTCGAAGGATGCGTCCGTGACGCCATGAGGGAATGCAGATGAAGCACATCGGGTCATCTCAGAAGAAATGGACGACGGGCCGAGGATATTCAAAGAGGGTCGTCCTCGGTCGCGAGGACATAGGTCTGAAGGTGGACCTTGTCCAGGAGGTCGTGTTCAGGAAGGGTGACAAGGTCCCTCTGCACCACCATGAAGTTCAGACCGAGATATTCTACGCGATCACTGAGACGCTGTTCGAGATCAATGGGGAAGACGTGCTCATGAGGCCTGGCGATGTGCTGTTCTGCGAACCAGGCGACGTCCACGGCAATCCAACGGTCCCGGAGGATTCCAAGATCCTCGTGCTGAAGGTCGACTACAAGGAAGATGACATGGTCTGGGATTGAGCTTCCCGTCCATTGTCTCATCCTCACTCTATGGATCACATTTGGTCCGAGAAAATAAAAAAGATGGAGCCACCAGAGGGATTTGAACCCCCGACCTGCTGATTACAAGTCAGCTGCTCTACCGGTCTAGGCTATGGTGGCCTATTTGGCACGTAATCAATATCTTGAATTTAACTTTATTCCAATTTCTTATCATCTGCTGGACGGTCTGGTTTTCAACCATTCAGAACACTGGATTTGACCCATGGCAATTACCAAAAGTTTAATAAGAACCAATATATCCACTGGTTCGCACTATTGCGATAGATTGGTGAGATTCATGTCAACTGGCAAGAAGGTTTCCAAGGGCGACATCGTCAAGTTCGATTTCGATGGGTCTATTGTCGAGTCTGGAGAGATGTTCGACACCACGAATGCCGACACCGCCAAGGCGAACGAGATATTCAATGAGAAGTACAAGTATGGTCCAATGTCCCTGCTCGTTGGCGGGGGACGCGTCTTCGAGGGCCTCGAGGAGGCCCTGGTCGGAGCGGCCATCGGCGAAGAGGTCGAGGTCGTCATTCCGGCGGAGAAGGCCGCCGGCGCGAGGGACCCGAAGCTCATCCAGACCCACTCCGTGCGCGAGTTCCTGAAGCAGGAGATCGAGCCAAGGCCGGGTATGGAGGTCAATATGAACAACAAGGTCGGCCTGATCACCAACGTCACTGCCGGCCGCGTCAGGGTCGATTTCAACCGCCGCTTCGCGGGACTAGCCCTCAAGTACAAGTTCAAGGTGCTCGAGATAGTAGAGTCCGCTGAAGAGAAGGTCATCGCCATCGTCGATATGGACTATGGCGCCAGCGAGGGATTCAAGGTCACGGTAGATGGCAAGAAGGTCACGATCGTCCTGCCCGACGTCTGCAAGTACGACCAGAAGTGGACCCTCTCCAAGTACAAGGTCGTCGCGGACCTCCGCGAGGCCATGGATGCGAACCCCATCGAGTACATCGAGGAGTACGTCAAGGCGGAAGAGAAGGTCGAAGAGAAGGCCCCCGAGGAGCTCGGCTCCGAAGAGGACAAGAACTAAACCCCCATCCCCCATCCCTTTCAATCTTTTGGAAACCCTTTAAAAACATAAGGACGAGTGGCCTAGCATGGATATGGCAGCAGCCTCCTAAGCTGCAGGTCCGGGGTTCGAATCCCCGCTCGTCCGCCAAAAATTCCATCATTCTCTAATCATCTTCATCGTCATTTTCATTTGTCATTCTGCGATAGGTTTATCAGGTCCAGTCTACCTGGTTTTTCTACCTGGTTCGGGTCAATTGTGGTCGATTCAGTGAAAATCAATAAATGGACAATGACGGTGCTAATGATCATATCTGCAATGGTCACCTTGCTTATCTGGTTCATTCTCAGATGTCATGTTCAGGTCACGAACGAAGATACGAATGGAAATACGTCGATAGATGAACTATACGTACCGGTCATCGATCCCGTCAATTTCACTAATATCGTAGACAATGAATATTTTCCATTGGTCCCGGGTACGACGATGACTTATGAAAACGAGGTCTAGTGATCGTAACGGTCCTTGACGATACCAAAGTAGTGATGGGCGTTACTTGTGTCGTCGCGAGAGACACCGTATCAGTCAATGGCGAATTGGTGGAGGATGCGTACGATCGGTACGCCTAGGGCGTGATTGGCAGCGTCTGGTATTTCGGTGAGGGCTCGAAATCCTACGAAAAGGGAGAGGTGGTAGGTCCGAGAGTTCTTGGGAAGGAGGCGCCGATGGCATCTGTCCAGGCACAGTGATTCTAGCCGACCCGCTTGCCGGAGCGACATATCGCCAAGAATACTATCTGAGACATACGGAGGACGTGGTGACGTTCATCAGCCTCAACGAATCGGAACGTGTTTCATACGGTTCATATGAAGATCGTCTGATGACATCGGAACGGAGCCCATTTGACCAAGGGGTCGTCGAGCATAAGTTCTACGAAAAAGGGGCCGGTCTCGTTCCAGGGGAAGCGGTAAAAGGCGTAACAGAACGAACGGAATCGATCAGCATGGTCCATGCGCTATGATCGGAAAATGATAATCAAGGGATCTGTTCCCGACCGATGCCAAAGCGGTCAACCAATCTTTTTGATCGGGACTCGATCCATCTGACAGTTCCGCGCAGATCGAGACTGACGGCCAACGATCCTATGAGGACGCCGATCAGGGCTCCACTGGCCACATCGTACGGGTAATGGACACCGATGTAGACCCGGCTAAACCCGATGGCCGCCGCCAACGCAAGGAGGATGGGCAACAACTTGCGCCACTTCTTTCCAATAGCGATCGCACCGGCGAAAGCGTTCATGGCATGTCCCGAAGGAAAGGAAGGATCGAACGCGCGGTATAACGGATCGACATTGGATATCACTTCATAAGGCCTCGGTCTATCGACCGCATACTTCAATGAATACTCTACTAGGACGACGACGAGCAATGCAACCAGAAGTGTAACGGCCGTATCCCTCTTCTTAGTAAACCACAACAACGGGACCACCAGGAACCAGATCAACAGGGCGCCGAGCTCGGTGAAGTATCGTAAGAACATCTTCAGTTCGGTCTCGTATCCCCCTCGGACCTCGATGAACAGTCGAGTATCAAGATCGACCATCTCCTCGATCTGAAGCAGGAGTGGGAGGATGATGCAGGCCGCGAGCAGCGCCACGAGAATACACCGTGTCCCTCTGGTCGATCGAGTCGTGATATCCTATCCTTCGTTAGGTGAGAAATACGTTTCGTTCGAACATGCCGATCATCAGTGCTTCAGGGACATCGATCATAGTTCTCGTATCCGTTTCTGTACATACATTGCATGATCCAATACTTACGATCAAGACTTCATTTCCATAGGCATACAGTCTTGCCGATGGACGAAAACGATCGAGAAGACCATCGATGCCGCCAGCAGCACGATCCCCATGAACCAGAACCCTCCAGTGTACCCAAGGGCGGTACCGACGAGCGCTCCAGTGGCGATAGGACCGACTGCCTGTCCGATGTCCATCACCGTGTTCAGGAACCCCATGGTGGAACCTGAGGCCGACTCCGTGCAGAGGTCGGACACCAATGCCACGGTCGACGAGGTGACCGCCGAGTATCCTATCCCGTAAAGGATGGAAATGACGATGAGGACCAACGGGTCCTCTGTGAAAGGAACTGCAAGAAGAACGATGCCGCCGATCAACGTACCAGCCACGATGAACTGGTTCCTTCCATATTCATCTGACATCTTACCGAGGATCGGTTTGGCGAAAATGACGGTTAGCAGCTGAGAACCAGTTATAAGGGTGATGAAAAAAGTGCTTATGTCTCGATCGAGCGCATAGAACACGATGAACGCTTCGAACGCTCCAAAGGTCAGATACTGTGCCGCCTCGACGGAAGAAGCTACCAGGACTCTGCGGTTCGTTACTATCGAACGTAATTGATGACGGATGGTCGACCCCTTCTTGATCGACTTTTTTGCGATGTCCCGCCCAGAATGGTACACCATCACTATCGCAAATAACGCAGATACGCCTGCGAATCCAACGACCCAGTAGACATCGTTATAATTACTATTTGTCAAAAGAAGGATCGCCCCTCCGAGGAACGGCGCCAGACCGCGACCTACTATTGTAGCGGACGAATAGAACGACATCCTCGACGCCTTCTCATCGGGGAAATTATCAATGATGGCCGCGTTTGCAACTGTAGCAAAGAGGGCTGTGGCGAAGCCGTGATAGAAACGGACGGCGATCAGCTCCCAGGGGTTTGAGATCAATAGGTATAGGAAAGGGGCCGACGCGAAAACGAAGGCGGAAACATACATGACCTTTTTACGTCCGAAAATGTCCGATAAAGAACCAGCTGGTAAGGAGACGAGTATCCCAGGTATCGTAGAGGCTGCGATCACCAGACCGCCGATCAATCCCGCGTCGGCGCCCAGACTCTTTGAGAGCATGGGTAGGACCGGGTTCTTGGACATGGTCGAACTGAGTATTGCGAGAGCCCCAGCCAAGCTCAGACCATAAAAGAATTTTTTCCTTTCCTCCACATCATCACTGCCAGTTACCGATCTTATTGAAGAAAGTGGCCAAGTGAAGTATAATGTTGTCGGTCTTTTTTATTCACATATTAATGATTACTTGGATTACTTTCGCGATTCGAAAAACAAGTTACTATCTGAAACGTGTCTGCCTCCCGAATCTGACTGCGAACCATTGGATCATCTTTTCTGCCCGAAGGTTCGATAGGAATTCTTCAGCAGATGACCGACTCAGGTAGTAGACGACCCCGAGACCGGCCACTATACCAGATATGGCGTTGGTCAGGACGTCATTGACGGTATCTACCAGACTGTGCTGCATATTGGTCCCCAGAGCGTGGTCGAAGGTGAACTCGACGATCTCCCACGCCGCCTCCATCGTCAAGATCATGATGGTGATCAAGAAAACGAACCATATGGTCGGAATCTCTATCGACTCCGTGCGTCTGTCCAAGAACAGAAGCTCAATTGCTACTAACGATCCGAGTATGACTCCAGATACCAGGTGGGTTATCTTGTCCCATACGAAAGTGGTATTATACCAGTCCGTAACCAAGCCCATCGAATGCAGGAATAGAGCGAGGGCGATCCCAAGAACGATTGGCCAGGGCATTTGGATATAATCTTTGGTGGCCAGGATGGTCGGGACCCACAGGAGTAGAAGGCACACGAGCTCAGTTGCTGCTCCGTATACGTCCCCCTGGATCAAGCTGAAGATCAATAGTCCGATGAGCGCTGTACTAAAAATGACGGTGATCGTCAGCGCCAAAGGCCTCACGAGCTCTCACCATCCACTTCATCATCGATGTTCTCCACCAGTCTGGTGCGTTTCACGGTATAGTTGAAAACGACCGTCATGACCAGGCCAAAAACCGTGGTGAAAATAACGTAGGCCATGAGGTCGGTGTTCCCATGAACGAGGTCCGTCCCCATCCAAAGGTCCGAATAATAATAAACAGGGCCTTGGACAATGATCACCGTTTCATAAAGGATGAAGGTCGTTATCATTGCGAAGTTGAGGTTCATCCTCATCCGACTGTAGGATCCTATATCTGCCACGGTAACCAGGCATAAAGAGAATATCGCTATGGAGGACAGCAGCCAGTACAGATCGGATGTCGTCGGTATGACGACTCGATCAGAGATACCGACCATAAGGCCGATCAAATAGGGAAGGATGGTGAAAGGGACCATCCAATGAACGGATGCACGGTCGATCCTCCTACGGGATATGAATGGCAACAAGATCAGAGCAAAAGACCATATTGCGACAACCGCCCAATAGATGTCCCCTCTGAACAGGGCCGCTCCAGCTCCGTTGAGTAAGATGATCGCGGTGATCAAGGATGCCAACGTAGCAAGCGTTCGTCTCATTAGATCGGGCACAAAACTACTTTCGATATGAAATATAATTGCTACGGCCTGGGGGATGATCGTCAAGGTCAAGAGGAAATGACCCGCACTATCTCGAGGGTTCGTTCTCAGACATGAAGGTGCCCATATCTCCGTGATCGGCAACACGAAACTGACGACCCATGTCTTCAATGCCATGTTCAAGGTCACAAGGAGCGTGGTATAGTAGTACCTTCATCCAGACCATGGAGAAGAGAACCGGGCACATATGTGATCATGCGTAATGACAACAACGATCGATTGACTGTTGACGAATATCATGATCTATCGTCCACTATCATCTCGGATGCAAACCATCTTCTTCCACGTGTTCTTGAACGCGCTCTTGAGGGCCAAGGAAACGAGGGTCGTAACGGCGCCAAACGTGAACGCGGCCCGAGGACCCAACCGATCCCATAACAGACCGACGGCAGCACCTCCTGGGAGCATGGAGATGCCAACACAGGTGTTGAAGGCGCCGATAACCGTCCCTCTAAGGTCGCATGGAGCGGCGTCAATGACGAACGCCTTCATGACCCCTTCCGATGACCCAAGGTACAAGCCATCGATGATGAGGCCGATTGCCAGCAGCAAGGTCGAATCAGCAATCGTCATGACAAGACAGGAAATCATGAAGAGCGTCATCGAGAACATGATGACCCTCCTCCTTCCGATCCTGTCCGAAAGGGACCCCGAAGTTATCGCCATCAGGAGAAATACGATGTTCAGCATGACATAGTAAAGAACGACCTCGACCGTTCCGAGCCCGAGGTCTTGGGCCTTGAGGACGAAGAACGCATAGCTGATCGCCACCGAATAGAAGATGATCATCAGAAGCCAGAATCCCCTGTCGAGCTTCCTGATATCTTTGATGAAACTGCTACGTTCCCTCTCTTCTCTCCCTTGTCTGTCCTTGACGAACAGAATCAGGATGACCAGCGCGATAACAGCAGGTATCGCCTAGACGAGGAATATGAAACCTGTACGTGTCCGCCGTTACCGAGGCCGCCGTAAGGAGGATCGGCAGCGCAAGCAACGGTCCGATCACGGCTCCTGCCGAGTCCATGGCCTTGTGGGATCCGAATGCTATGCCTCGGCGATCCTCCGATGTGCGATCTTCGATCAGCGCGTCTCTCGGAGCGGCCCTGAGGCCCTTACCGACCCTTTCCGTTATTCTGATCCCAAGGACCTGCCAGTATGATGTCACGAGAGCCATTGACGGTTTCATGAACATGCTCAGACCGTAACCCGCCTCCAGGAACCTCTTCCTTAATTTGTCGGAATACCAACCCGAAGGGACCTTGAGAAGGGAAGTGGTCGTCTCCGCCGCGCCTTCTATCGATCCGATCGCAACACCCGTGGCTCCGATGGCTGAAAGGAACAACGGAAGGATCGGATAGATCATCTCGCTGCTGATGTCGGTGAGCATGCTGACGAGACCTAGGACGAGAACGTTCCCGCTGACCCCTGTCAGCAGGCGTTTCTTCAAGGAAGGGGTGCCGCCCACGAGTGAGACGCTCCATAGCAAAACGACGGCGATGGAATTGATCAGAATATCCGATCATTCAATGAAAATCCGTTCTATGATCGCCTTGGACAAGGTGAAAGTATCTATCCTCAACGAAGCGCTTTTCTTCTGACCATTTCGACGATCTTCGGGGACGTCAGTTCCCTGTAAGCGTCCCTGCCTATCCACCTGGCAGTCCTATCCGTGCTCGAGGCCAGCCTCTCAGCCACGGGCAGCGCCAGCTTGTACCCGTTCATGTCCCTCTTCCCTATCTGCCTAAGGGCCCAGTTGATCGCCTTCTTGACGTTGTTCCTTCCGTCACCAGAGGACCCCTCGATGATCGCCAGATATTCCCCGAACGAGGACGAGGGCGATCTCTTGTCCTTCACTGCCAAGGCAGCCATCATGACGAATCCCGCCCTGCGGACGAACTCCTCGTCCGCATCGCACCACGGGGCCACGAGCTCCCTCGCGTACGGTGTGAGCGCGAAGAGATCGCTGCAGCAATGGTCGCAGAGGTCCCATGAATCGAATTCCTTCACCCATTCCAGCGCCATGTGCTTCTTGAACGTCTTCGGTACCGCCACGAGGGCGGCCATGATCATCGGCTCATGGAGATGGGACGCCCAGAGGGCCGCGGCGAGATCGTTGCTCTTCGGGAGCGACCTCACCCTTTCCCTCATCCAGACCATCGATATCCCGAGGGCGTTCTCTACGTTGATCCCGTAACGTGACATCCCTTCTATGTTGCGCTCGTCCCTCAATGACCACATCTCATCGAGAATTTCCTTCGCCATATCCTCGGTATCGTTGACCATCGACCCCACCGTTCAGACACAGAACGAAGAAAAAATAGAAAAAGGGTTTGAAGGTGTTTTCCTTGGGGGTCATCTTCATTTCTTGATCGATTCGCCTGTCCTGATGCGTATGGCCTTCTCGACCGAGGTTACGAATATCTTGCCATCCCCGATCTCTCCGGTCCTAGCGGCCTCGATGACCTTCGAGATCACCATCTCTGCCGCGGACTCGTCGACGACGACCTCGACCTTGATCTTTGGAAGCAGGTCCACCCTGTACTTTCCTGCTCGATGAGTGAACTCCAGTCCCTTCTGTTCCCCGCGGCCCTTGACCTCGTAGATCGTCATACCCATGACCCCTATCTCTTCCAAGGCTGATTTGACGGCGTTCAGCTTCTCAGGGCGGATTATCGCTTCGATCTTCTTCATCTCATCTCACCTCACATATCATAGGCGTTCTCGCCGTGCTGCACGATGTCAGCTCCGACGCGTTCCTCTTCCTTCGTCATCCTGAGGGGGGTGACGCGCTTCATGATGTGCAATACAGCGAACGTCACACCGAAGGCGAACGCCCAGACCGCAGCGACCGCTATGGTCTGTCTCATGAGCAGGTCCAATCCGCCGCCGTAGAACAGGCCGTCAGCGCCTGCCGCGTTCACTGTCGTCGTTGCGAACAGACCGGTGGCCAGGGCGCCTAACGTGCCGCCGACACCGTGAACGCCGAACACGTCAAGGGCGTCGTCGTAGCCATACTTCTTCCTAAGCTGTATGCCACCGTAGCAGATCACACCAGCGGCCAGGCCGATAATGAGCGCACCGGTCGTGTCGACGAACCCTGCTGCCGGGGTGATCGCGACCAGGCCTGCGACCATACCTGACGCCAGACCCAGCACGCCGGGACGGCCGAGCTTCCACCAGCTGACAAGGCCCCACGATATGGCGCCCATCGCACCGGCGATCTCCGTGTTGGCGATCGCCTGTACTGCGAGCCCGCCGGAGGACAAGGCGCTGCCGCCGTTGAAGCCGAACCAGCCGACGAACAGCAGAGCCGTGCCGAGCACCACGAACGGGATGTTGTGCGGGTGATCGCCATCGCCATTCTGCACAGATATGCGCTTGCCCAGGACGAGCACTGCTGCAAGGACCGAGACACCTGCTGTTATGTGGACGACCGTGCCGCCTGCGAAGTCCAATGCACCAAGCTCGAATATCCAACCGCCGCCCCATACCCAGTGAGCGACCGGTACGTAGACAAGGCAGGTCCAGATGGCAAGGAAGGCTATGATCGCCTTCAGCTTCATCCTCTCCGCTATACCGCCGATGATCAGGCTCACGGTGATGATCGCGAACGTCATCTGATAGAACATGAACAACAGATGTGGTATCGTGCCGGCCAATGGCGCTGCTTCCTGCCCAACGTTAGCCAACATGAAGTAGTCCGTGCTGCCGATCAGGCCATAGCCTCCCGCGTCCGCACCGAAAGCGAGCGAGTATCCGAACAGGAACCAGATCAGCGTGACCAATCCTGTGATTATGATCGTCTGGCCCAATATGGACAGCATGTTCTCCTTTCTCAGCATGCCACCGTAGAAGAAACCGACCGCAGGCGTCATCATGAAGACGAGCGCGGCGGCGGTGATGATCCAGGCGGTATCGCCTGAATCTATCCCGGTTCCATCGGCGGCGGAGGCGTTCATGGCCAAGGCAGGGATCGCAAAGACGATCATTGCCATGACCAGACTGAATTTCAAAGCTCTCGACATTCTAGGCATCTCTCCTTTTCAACGACCATCGGGGACTCCCGATCTCGAATGATACTGCTTCTTCGTGCCCGACCCCCGATTGCGCGGTCAAAGGGGGAACAAAGCTCACCTTCGGCAGGTTCATCGAAAATCTTGATAGACAAATAGATATTAAAACTATCATATCAACAACATTTGATGATAACTAATGAAATTTACTAGATACATGTACAGTAAGAATCAGGATTTTAGACAATCAACAACTGAACTGGCATCAAAGTCAAAAAATGAGCCAGTCATGACGGAGCGTACATGCTTCGCACCGAATTATGTCGTTCTGCATTGCAGATTATAGTTGTGAACCATACATTTATTACTAATTAAGACCATCTTTATTCATGGCCAGGCCCGAGGAGATAAGGATCGAGAAACACCTTACAGCTCAGGATCTGGAGAGGCAGATCAAGACGCTGGAAAAAGACACGAGGGTGTTGAAAGCGCTCTATTTCGTGCGCTACCGGTACGAGGGCAAGAGCGTCGAGGAGGCCGCCAGGCTCGTCGGCATAAGCAAGAACAATGCATACATCTGGCAGGAGCGCTGGAACGAATCTGGGTATGACGGAATCATACCCAGGTTCGCCGGAGGCAAACCGTCCAAACTGACCGATGAACAGAAGCTAGACCTGGAAAAACGGTTGAGATCTGGCAGTTACACGACCGAGGAGGTGCGCGAGATGATCCAGACCAATTACGGCGTAGAATACACCTCCAAACAGGTGCGCATCATCATGCGTAAGATGGGTCTGAACTACGCCAAACCTTTCCAGCATGACTAT
>JAJFUT010000045.1 GCA_021372315.1 Methanobacteriota archaeon | reverse complement strand
ATAGATCACCTCCGCCCTTTGCTCAACGCCGGTAAGCGATTTTATGAGCTTCCCTACGATCGGGGCGTTCTGGCTGGTCAGCGCGTACCTGTCAGCCCTATCGAAATAGGTGAGGACCTTACCGTCCCTGTAGAACACGGCTATCTCATCCTCCCTAACGACGATATTGTCGTTCATCTTAATGTTCCTGGGAAGGCGGTACATGATGTTCGTGCGCTTGTTGATGTCCTCCCATGCGAACGTCTCGGCACCGATCAGGCTCATCGCTTCACACCCCCGTTCCCTGTGACGTACCCTGTATCGCGGATCTGCGGCTGGTATACTTTTCATTGAATTCGCCCAGCTCCTTCTCGATCTGCCTAAGGTCGGCCTTTATCATCTTCTCGTCCTCGCTGGATATCGAGGATGCCAGACTTTCAAGGGACTGGTCCACCTTGATGATGTTCTGCAGGATGATCAGATCGAAATCGTAAAGATGGTTCAGTTCGGAAGCGTCCATCCTTATGTCAGACACGAACCCAGAATATCCGGTCTCTGAAAAATCGACCATGCCGATCAGTTTCTTGAGCTTCATGTCGATGCTCCCGGCCAGCTCGACGTTTTTGCTCAGGGGCATGGTCCTAATCAGTTCGGAGCGGGCGTCGTCGACCTTTTCTCTTTGCGCCTTGAGCCTCTTGACGAGCTCCATCCTGAGCATCTTGTCCGAGTCCCTCAGGTCCTCCCTGATGCGGTATCCGCGATAGCCTGGAATTATTAATTGGATCTTCTTGAGGATCCCTCTGTCCTCTTCGACTTTTTGTCTGATGTCCGCCATCTTATGATTCCCCTAGATCGAGAATATTAAGACGCCTGATATTAAAAACATCGTCCTGGCCAGGGATATTATTTTTTACCGGGCCTTTCTTTGAGATCCTCCTCGGCCCCCAGTACCCCTCCCAGGATCGACATGAAGATCACGATGATGAAGAACACGAGTTGATCGGTGAAAAAATAGAACAGCTCGCCCATGATGGCGCCCAGGACGAATCCTAGAAGAGCGCCTGCCTGCCTGTTCGTGAGCTCCCTTGCCATTCAAGAACACCTTCGGATAAAGGAACGGCGTCATGATAGATTAATTTTTAATCTGGTCGGCCGTGGTCGGCGGGCTTTGCAGAATTTCCATTTTCTATCATTTTTTTCACTGTCCGCACATCAAATGAGATAGTTCATTATATATATTTAAAATTCATTATAAATTATATCAATACACTCATTTTTGAAACCGATATAGTGCTGGTAGCTGGGAGAGTGTTCAAACAAATGCAGATCATAGAGAACTCGAGGTCGACCACAGGGACGAGCACCCGGGTCAAGGACGTCAATCCGACAAGTGGGATGTGCCCTCTGTGCATAGAGGAATGCAACGTGCTTTGCGAGGTCGGTAAGTCCGCCTTCCGTGGAAGAAAGGTTCTATACCATTCTCCAGAGGACTTCGTCACCAGTACTGCATCGTCGAACAAGGACCATCTCCTCAATCGGTCGCAGTTCCCGATGGCCGATCTCATCATTGCCGCGGCGTGAAGAACACCCTGGACAGGGCGTTCTTCGAGAACGTCGACATGTCTACGAAGGTAGCTTCGAGGAGCAAGAAATCGATCGATCTGGAGACCCCGCCGGTCATCGCAGGCATCGGGTCGACTGCGATAGCGAAGAGGAACTGGGAGTCCCTTGAGAATGGGGTTGCGCTCAGCGGGATCATAGAGGTCGTCGGAGAGAACGTATGCGGAATGGACCCCGATGCGACCTATTCCAAGGGCAAGGTCACGAGGTCCCCGGATATGGAGTTTAGGATCAGGTCATATCGAGAACTTTGGGACGGCAAGAACGGTGACATAGCGGTCCAGACGAACGTCGAGGACGGCAGGGGCGGCGTTGACGAATATGTGATGTCAAAGCTCGAGGTGAACATCATCGAACGAAAGTGGGGGCAGGGCGCGAAGGCCATCGGCGGTGAGGTCCGTCTATCGACGCTAGAAAGGGGGCTCGAGCTGAAAAAACGCGGATACCTCGTGCTCCCCGATCCCGAGGACAAGGGCGTTCAGG
>JAJFUT010000031.1 GCA_021372315.1 Methanobacteriota archaeon | reverse complement strand
ACGTGTTCGTGGGCTCGATGAACACGACAAGCATTCTGACGGACCACTCATCCGTCCTGTACGTGTCCCCGGAGAACATCTATCTGACCTTCTCCGACTGGAGATGGGACGACCAGATCGTATCCGTTGAGGGGGCCTCAGTCACATCTGATGACGCCGAGGTGGTCACGAAGATATTCCGTCTGAGCATGGACGGCGACGGCGTCGCCCCGAATGGCATGGGCGAGGTCATCGGCTACCCGCTGAACCAGTTCTCGCTCGACGAGAAGGACGGGCAGCTAAGGATCGCCACATGCTCCGGATGGAGCGACAGGGAGAGCATGGTGTTCGTTCTGGACCCCGGTATGAGAACGATAGGTTCGCTGGGAGGGATCGCTCCGGACGAGACGATCGAGGCCGCAAGGTTCGCAGGCGACACGCTGTACCTCGTAACGTTCCTTCAGACCGACCCGCTGTTCGTCATCGATCTGAGCGACCCAACGGAGCCATCGGTCCTCGGAGAGCTGGTGGTTCCCGGCTTCTCGTCATACCTTCATCCGATGGACGACGGGCATCTTATCGGGATAGGGATGGAGAACGGAACGCTGAAGGTATCGCTCTATGATGTCTCGGACCCCGAGTACCCGACCGAGGTGGCCACGGTCACGGCAGACACATGGGCGTGGTCGTCGGCGCAGTGGGACCACAAGGCAGTCCTCTTCGACCAGAGGAGCGGACTGCTGGCCATACCGGTGTACACATACGATGGGACCACGATGCGATACGCCGAGGAGATGTTCGTCTATTCGGTGACGGCCGGCGGCATCCATCTCGAAGAGAGATTGATCAACGGCGGCCCAGGAAGCTCCCCCCATGGGGTGATCATCGAGAACGTCCTGTACACCATAACGACGACCTCGGTCGTCGCATGGGACATGTACGATCTCGAAGAGATCGGGTCCCTGACATACTCGCAGCAGGAAGGGTTCGGGTACTGGGATGATATGTACGTGGGCGAAGCCTCGGCGAGATGAGGGCCCATGAAAGGGATTAATCTCGGCGAACCTTATACGATGTTCGAGGAGAGGCGATTGAAGGTCGAGCTGGACAAGAAGGCGCTGTATGCCCTCGCTTCGGACACGAGGATGGAGATACTCAAGGCGCTTCTGACGGACAGGAGGACGGTATCCCAGCTCGCAGAGCTCCTCCAGGCCGACAAGGCGGGCGTGCACCGTCATCTGAAGAAGCTCGAGGAGGGAGGGTTCGTCTCGAGGGTGGAGGACCACAACTTCGTCTACTATGCGCTCACGTGGAAGGCGAGGGACCTGATATCGCCGGGCGAGAACACAAAGATCGTCATATTGATGTCATCGGCTTTCCTGGTCCTTCTGGTCGTCGGGCTCATCCTCATGTCATCATCTGCGATCGACCCCTTAGGTGCCGACGATGATACGAAAACCGACCAGGCCGAGAACGGTGCGTTCATGCCCGACAGCACCGGGGACGGTAGGAACGTCGAACTCGTCGCAGCTGGCATTCTAGCTATCTCTGCCGTGCCCTTGCTGTATGTAACATGCAGAAAGCTCCGTCGACCAAAGCAGCCTGACGCTCAGCATGCTGAGGGGCTCGTCATAGGAGGCAACAGGGACACGTCCGACTAATTCCCATCTAGAGGGCAGTTTCGGCCATCTCCCCCGCACTGGGTTATTTATGCTGAGACTGTCCCGTGATCGTGAAATGGAAGAGCCATGCGGCCGTGACCCGGGCTGTATGTAGGGCGGTCGGGATGTCCGATTATCATGAGCGCATCATCATCGGCGGGGCCATAGAACCGGACCTCCATCCCGTGAATGTGAGGAGGGGAAGCGATATGCCTGGCAGGGTCGCGCATCACGGCCGTTCCGACCGTGTCATCAACATACTGCTCTGGAAGTCGAGGCTCGCGTTCATCCGAGGTGACGAGGAGCACGGCTGCAGGAACCTTGGCCGTGCCCTCCATTACGTCCAGGACAAGAGCGTATCCTTCGGACGGAACCTATCCTCGCACGATCGTCTCGAAGAGGAGATCGGCGAAATGAGCGTCCCAGAGATGGCGATCGAGATCGGGCTTGACAATGCTCTTTGCTCCCCTATCTACGTCAGCGAGTGCGTACGTTCGATCGAACCGAAGAGGGATGCATACGATGCGATATACCAGGCGACCTATGTATCGGCAGCGCTGACGAGCGCCGTAGTGGGGACGACCGAGGCAACACCCGACCTCGGTCGCGAACTTAGAAGAGCTGTCATATTGCATCATTACGTGCTTTCGCCCCTGGCCTTCGCGTCGGCTTTCATCGTCGTTGCCCTCGCCCTCATCTCTGGTCATCTCGAGCTGTCTGCGCTTGCCCCGGTCATGATCGGCGCTGCATTGGTCTCAGAATGGAGATATCGCTCCGCGAGGAAGGTCGCCCAATGGTACGGCATCGAATGAGCCTTTCTTAATGGCCAGATCAATGATGATACACCGGTGCGTCCGTTTACGGTCGCCTCAAAGTGGTGCTATCTCAGGCCCAAAGGAAAATCGCAGGTCGTCAAGGATACGTCGGGCAAGGCGAAGTTCAACGTAGATAGTTACATCGAGAGTTACGGGACCTGAGGGTAACGACCCCATCCCGTACCCCGCTCTAGGCGATGCGCTGCTTCAGTGCGTTGATGGAATGGACGACCGAATCGATGGTCTTGGTCTCAACGACGACGCTCATGTTATGAGAAGAAGCGAAGTTCACGAGCCCGATGATATCGAGCTTACCGGAGAAGAGCTCCTGGTGGTCGGTCTTCCCGTCGAAATCGTGAAGGTGCATGTGCGTCAGGTTCCTCTCGTACCTGAGAAGGACCTCCTGCTCCTTGAAGGCCATCTTGGCGTCGTGGCCGACGTCCCAGGTAAGATGGAATCCCGGGATCTTAGTGAGCTTGTCCAGGACCCTTTGAATGAAGGGAAGGTCGAAGTTGCAGACGTTCTCGACGCTGATCCTGAGGCCCGATGACGATGCGCGATCGATGATCTTCTCGAAGGCCGAGCACAGGTTCACCTCGAACTCCTCATAGAACTTATCGAAGATCCAGACCTTGTAGTTCGGAAGCGTGAAGTAGATGCCCGGATTGATATGGAAGTTGAGAAGTCCGATCCCGGCGTCTGAGGCCCAGTCCACCGTCTCCATCGCCCTGCTGACCGTGCCATGCCTGATCGAAGTGTGCAGTGAACCAAGGTCAAGGTCATCTGGCATATGCATCGTGAAACCCACGCCGGTCTCCTTCGAGATCCTTTCGACGTTCCTCGGCGGCAGGTTCTCCGGGAAGCAGTAGGGCATGTTCATGTTCAGCTCTACGAACGAAAGTTCCAGCCCCCGGCAGAGGAACGCGTTCTCCTCCACGCTGGAGAACTCGATCAGCGCTGGCATGCCCAACTTCGGTAGCATAATCACCCCGGCCTCATCGTAGCGTACTCAGGAACCCCCTGATAATCCTATCCCAGCCACGACGCGGTCCTAAGTAAGATATCGAGGCTAATTATTTATCCGACCTTGTTCTACAACCGTCATATGTCTCAGATGACCTTCGCCCAAAAGGTGCTGGCCAGGGCCGCCGGCAAGGAGAGCGCCGAGCCTGGAGAGATCGTCAACGCGCGGATCGACCTGGCGATGTCCCATGAGAACGCCGCGTTGGTACTGAAGGCGTTCAAGGAGATAGGAGCGAAGCATGTCTGGGACAGGGACAAGATAATCCTACTTTTCGACCACAGGGTGCCGGCGAACACGATGAAGGCCGCCGAAGGGCACAAGACCGTGAGGGATTTCGTGAAGGAAGAGGCGATCCCAACGTTCTACGACATGAGGGAGGGCATCTGCCATCAGGTGCTCCCCGAGAAGGGGCATGCGAGGCCGGGCATGCTCATAGTCGGGACGGACTCCCATACGACCACCTACGGGGCGTTGGGGGCGTTCTCGACGGGGATCGGGGCGACCGAGATGGCCTCCGTCTGGACGACCGGGGAGCTCTGGCTTAAGGTCCCCGAGACATTCAGGCTCGGCTTCGACGGCAAGCTTCCGACGGGGACGATGGCCAAGGACGTCATCCTGCATGTGATAGGTGACCTGGGTTCGGACGGCGCAGATTACAAGTGCGTCGAATATGTCGGGCCGACCATCGACGCGATGTCCATAGCGTCGAGGATGGTCCTGTGCAACATGGCCATAGAGATGGGCGCCAAGGCCGGAATCTGCTTCCCGGACGACGTGACGAGGCATTACCTCCATGGCAGGACGGACGTGCCTTTCACGCCCGTGACGTCAGACCCCGAGGCATCCGTCGAGAAGCGCATCGATTATGACGTCTCTCGCCTTGGTCCGCAAGTATCCTGCCCTCATACGGTCGACAACGTGAGACCGGTGGAGGACGTCGAGGGCACGCCGATCGACCAGGCGGTCATCGGCTCGTGCACCAACGGAAGGATAGAGGACCTCATAGCCGCCGCGTCTATATTGAGCGGAAGGGATGTGGCCGACGGCGTCCGGCTGATCATCGTCCCGGCATCGAGGGAGGTCTATCTGGAGGCGGCAGACCTCGGGCTCATCTCATGCTTCGTCCGTTCGGGGGCGGTCGTTCTCAACCCCGGTTGCGGCCCCTGTCTCGGCGCTCACCAAGGTCTGCTCGCTCCTGGGGAGAGAGCGATATCGACCACGAACCGCAACTTCAAGGGTAGGATGGGCAGCCCTCAGGCGGAAGTGTATCTGGCCAGCCCGCTGACCGTCGCCGCGAGCGCGGTCGAGGGGGCCATCGCGGACCCGAGGAGGCTGCTCCCATGATCGGCAGGGTGTGGGTCTACGGAGATCACGTCAACACCGACCTGATCATACCGGGAAGATACCTGGACGACTATGACCCTAAGAACCTTGCCAAGCACGTCCTCGAGGACCTCGACCCGGAGTTCAGCAGAAAGGTCGCCTACGGGGACATCATAATCGCCGGAAGGAACTTCGGATGCGGTTCCAGCAGGGAGCAGGCGCCGGTAGCCCTGAAGACCGCGGGCGTCTCGGCCGTCGTCGCCGGAAGCTTCTCGAGGATATTCTACAGGAACGCCATCAACATCGGGCTTCCCGTGATCGAATGCAAGGAGGCCGCAGACATGTTCAAGAACGGGGACCGGGCCTTGATCAACATCGAGAAGGGGATATTGATCAACGAGGGAAGCGGGAAGAGCGTCAAGTTCGCGACCCTGCCGGATTTCCTGCTGGACATCATAAAGAGCAATGGGCTGGTCAACTACACGAAAAAGAGACTGGCTCCTTGAACATTGACCCAACGCCTCCGGGGGTAGGTTGCGTAGCCTTAACCTATCCAGCATGTATGGCCCGACCGATGCCAGTCATCTTTAGTAGATGCTGAAAATCGTCAAAAACTTTATAACCCCCCCGTTAATATGGGGACACTCCCTACTTGGTGAATTCATGAAATATACCAGATTTGAGAAGGCGCGAATTATCGGTGCGAGAGCACTGCAGATTTCTCTGGGTGCGCCAGTCCTTCTGGATTTCCCCGAGGGTGTCATTGACCCTATCATCATGGCCATGACAGAGTTCGATAAGGGAGTAATCCCGATCACAGTGAAACGAGACGAATGAGGGTATTGAAATGAGTGAAGAGGCAAACATGAATCTTCTGGTGCCAGAGGATGTGTACCTGACGTCGGGTGTCCACATTGGTACTCAGCAAAAGAGCGCCGACATGAAGGAGTTCATCTTCAAGGTCAGGTCCGACGGCCTTTACGTTCTGGACGTCAAGCAGACGGACGAGCGCATCCGCACCGCGGCGAAGTTCCTCGCCCGCTACAAGTCCGACAGGATACTGGTCGTCTCCGCAAGGCAGTACGGACAGAAGCCGGCCGAGATGTTCACGAAGACCATCGGCGCAAAGGCGCTTGGAGGAGACACCCCGGACAAGAGATACGTCCCCGGAACGCTCACCAACCCGCAGCTGAAGAACTTCACGGAGCCGGACGTCATCGTCCTGACCGACCCTTCCGCCGACAAGCTGGCGATGGAAGAGGCCATGCAGGTCACCATACCGATCGTAGGGCTCTGCGACGCCAACAACGAGACGAGGAACGTCGACATCGTCATACCGACGAACAACAAGGGTCGCCGCGCATTGGCATGTATCTACTGGCTCCTGACCCGTGAGGTCCTGAAGGCCCGCGGACAGCTGTTGGACGACGCTGACTTCAAGTTGACGATCGACGACTTCGAAGCATCGCTCTGAGCTTACAAACATATATCAAACCCCTTCCACTAATTCTTATTTCGATATGGTCAGACGCGCAGCGGTCGCTGGGCAGTTCTACTCGTCCAGGGCATCGGGGCTCAAGGCGGAGGTCGAAGGTTGCTTCCTGTCACCGATAGGTCCAGGGGCCCTCCCGAAGCTCGCCGTCAACGGGGAACGCACCATCGTAGGAGCATTGGTCCCGCACGCCGGTCTGATGTACTCCGGTCCCGTGGCCGCGCACGTCTATTCCGCGCTGGCATCGGACGGGTTCCCGGGGACTTTCGTGATCATCGGTCCGAACCATCATGGCGTGGGGAGGGGGGTCGCGGTGAGCACCGAGGATTTCGAGACCCCGTTCGGGACGGTCGAGGTCGACCGGGACGTGCTTTCGCGGTTGAAAGGTATCGTCGAGCCGGACAAGGCCGCGCACGTCTACGAGCACTCGATAGAGGTCCAGCTGCCTTTTCTGCAGTACATCAGGCCCGACATCAGGATCGTCGCGATCTCCATGGGCTATCAGGACTACGAGACGGCAAAGGAGCTCGCGTCCTCGATACGGAAGGCGACGGAAGGGACGGACGTCTGCATCCTCGCGTCCAGCGACATGTCCCATTACATACCTGCGCCGATCGCGAAAGGGCTCGACTCGAAGGTCCTGGACAGGGTCGTGGCCCTGGACGCGAAGGGCGTTCAGGACGCCGTTCTCAGGAACGAAGTGTCGATGTGCGGCTACGGTCCAGCGATGGCGATGATCATGGCATCGGGCGGCTCGAAGGCCAAGCTCCTGAAGTATGCCACGTCCGGCGACGTCATCCCGATGGACCAGGTAGTGGGTTATGCTGGAGTGGCGATCTACAGATGAGCGGGATGCTCAATGGGTCAAAGCCCGGGACGCAAACATAAAAAAGGAGTCCCATTAATATCTGGCCAACATATCAGGGTCTCAGAGGTCATAAAATGGATGGAAGTAAGGTCTGCCCGAACTGTGGAAGACAGAACCTGGCCGAGGCGCAGTGGTGCGCCGGCTGCGGGAGCAACATCTCCTCCGTGGCGGCTTCCCAGGCCGAGGGCTCATGGCAGCAAGGGTCGTATGGCCAACCGCAGGAACAAAGTTCGATGTCTTACTCCCCGCAAGGCGCGTTCGGGCAGGCGAGACAGCAGATCACCAGCGCGATCCAGATGAGATCGCAGACGGACGAGGTCTTACCTATCTACTGGATCCTGCTCCCCATACTGGGGATCGTCCTATCGGTCGTTCTGACGGTGTTCCTCGGGTGGTTCATCGGGCTCGGGGTCGGCATGATCGTCTTCGGCGCCCTGCTCGCTGTCCTGGTGTACAAGCTCATAAACAGGCAGAACGAGCATATCAAGAGGGAGACCGTGCTGAGAGGGGCGCTCATGACCCTCATCAGGGACAAGGCCCGGGAGCAATACAAGGAGCAGGTGATCTCGGGACAGGTCGCTACGATGGAGAGCATCAATCAGGAGGCATCGTACAAGGAGCAGGAGAACAACGCCGTGCTCTTCACGATAATGGCCTTCATCCCGCTGTTGCAGTTCTACGTCCTCTACGTGCTGACGAAGCATCCATACGAGCACGACCAGAGGTGGCACGCGTTCACCCAGCAGGTCCAGTATGCCGGGGGTCAGCTCGGGTTGAACATCATGACGCCGTCATGGAAGACCCTTCCGCGCCGTTCGTTCATACTCTTTTTCATCATCAGCATAATCTTCACGCCGTTCATGTTGTACTGGTTGTACGTCCTGATCGACGATCCGAACGAGCACTACAAGGCGCAATGGCAGTTCGAGGACCAGCTGATGGTCCAGCTGCGTTAAAACATATTTCCCTTTTCTTCTTGTTTTCACTCCTTCAGATGAAATGAGCATAGAAAAATATCAGATCGAAGGGGTTTGCGACGATCACTTCAGCTTTGAGCCGCAGCTTATGCAGAAATCCTGCTCAGGAGATATGCGTCCCCCACAGTTCTTGCAGAACGCCTCGCCCCCCGAC
>JAJFUT010000120.1 GCA_021372315.1 Methanobacteriota archaeon | reverse complement strand
CCGCGATCGATCCCTCCGCCGATCAGCCGGTCGAGGTCTGGCATTCCGGACGAGACCTTCCCGTCCATATCAGATATAGGGGACCAAAGCGTATTTGACGTGTCCTTCCTGATGAAGTCCAGGTTGAACGTCATCATCTTGCCGTTCATGAGGGTGAAAAGATATCGGGGCCTGGTGATCTCGCAGCCCCTGAGCTTGAGCAGCTCGATCTCCCTGACCCGCCTCCTGTCAACGTCAGACCTGTTCATGACGACGACGCCATCACCTAGATAGTCCAAGAGAGGCTCCGGGCTCTCCAGGACGTACAGCAGATTTTGGCCGTAGCCCTCGACGAGGTCCTTCTGCAGCGATGTTATCAGGAGATTCGGCTGGACCCCATATCGATCCGCCAGCGCATCAATGCTATCGATGACGAAGATCCTTCTCACGTCCCGGTCCTTCTCGATCATCTCGTAGATGAGCTCGATATCGGACATCTCCTTACCGATGGAGATGGACATTTCCTTCCTTACCGGACCTCCCTGCGGGCCGCCGATCCCCTTCATCTTGGTCAGGCCGCCCCTCATCCTGTCAGGCATGACAGCTTCCATGCCTGTCTTCGACTTGAACGGGCTGATCATCCGGTCCTTGAGCCAAGGGAACTGGACCAGAAGCGATTCGTCAGAGACCCTCGTGGAGACATAATGGCCGTCCTCGACCGTTCCAAGGTCCTCGATTACCTGGAGAGCGAACGTGGTCTTACCGGTTCCAGCCTTTCCCCTGACTATTAGAGAATGGCCGCCCGGGGCCATGAAGAATGAAAAAATCTCCGGGGGGATCCTAATTTTTTCCTTCGGCTCCATTCTGCTATCACCCTCTCGCGCATATCTTTCAGGGACCAATGTATTAAACAACCTTTCGTTTTATTTATCAGTTTACAAAACTGTCGATATCATCCGACAGGCGCAATGATGAAAGGTTTAAATTCGCATTATTTAATGAACCGAGTTAGGGGACGAGGACATGCAAGCAGTGATTCTGGCCGCTGGAGAGGGAAAAAGATTGAGACCTTTCACTATGACTCGCCCCAAGGTGATGCTCCCTATAGGCAACAAGCCCATCCTGGAGTTCGTTGTCGAGGCGCTCGTCTCCAATGGCGTCAGGGACATAATCCTCGTCGTCGGCTACAAGAAGGAAAGGATCATGTCCTTCTTCGGGGACGGCTCACGGTTCGGGGCGAGGATCACTTATGTGTTTCAGGACAAGCAGCTCGGAACGGCTCATGCGATGACGTACCTCAAAGGCATCCTCAAGGGGAGGTTCCTCGTGCTGCCAGGCGACAATATCGTCGATAAGGACCTCGTCTCATCCCTCATAGCCCTCGACAAGGGCAACAACGTCCTTGTCACAGAGAGCGATGAGCCGTCCAAGTACGGCGTCGTCAGCCTCATGAACGAAAGGATAATGTCGCTCGAGGAGAAGCCGATCAACGGGACCGGCAACATCATAAGCACGGGGCTGTACAACTTCGAGGCGGAGATGCTCCGGCATTTTGAAGAGGGGATCGCGCAGGGCAAGTACGGTATATCCGACGTTCTCAAATCTATGCTGGAGACGATCGATATCAGGGCGGTCTTCGGGAACGGTCAATGGGACGACGCAGTCTATCCTTGGGACCTGTTAAGGCTCAACGAGATAGCACTCGGTAACAAGGGCCAGATAATCGCTGGAACCGTGGAGGCTGGAGTTACGTTAAAGGGGTCGGTCGTCATCGGACGCGGGACGCGAATCAGGTCCGGGACCTACATCGAAGGCCCCGTCGTCATCGGAGAGGGCTGCGACATTGGCCCGTCTGCTACGATATTCCCATCGACCAGCATAGGCAACGGGGTCGTCGTAGGGCCATTCACTTACATCACAAACAGCATCATCATGTCGAACGTCACGGTCTCCTCGCACGTTCACCTCTCCCAGAGCATCATCGACGACAACGTCAAGATCGGTCCGAACTTCACCATCGCGAGCGGACCGGCGAACGTCAGGGTCGAAGGCCAATACCATCCAATCGCCAAGATCGGGTTCATGGCTGGGGAGGAAACGACCATCGGGGCTAGGGTCGTTGTGTCCGCCGGGACGATCATCGGAGGGGGAAGCCGCATCAGTGACGGCGCCAAGGTCTCCGGCAACATCGAGAATAGGAGCATAGTGATCTGATGTGCGGGATCATAGGTTACACTGGCTATCGGCAGGCTTCAGAGGTTCTCATGGAGGCGCTCAAGCGCCTCGAATACAGGGGATACGATTCCGCTGGCATAGCGATACTTAGCCCCAACCTTTCGATGCACAAGCAGAAGGGAGAGCTCGACAGGCTAAGGGTCCGCCTCCCAAAGATCGAGGGCAACGTCGGGATCGGCCACACGAGGTGGGCGACGTGCGGCAAGCCGTCCAACGAGAACGCGCATCCCTTCGTCGACTGCACTGGCAAGATCGCGATAGTCCACAACGGGATCATCGAGAACTACATGCAGCTGAAGGAGCAGCTCGGGCTGGAGTCCAACAGGTTCACGTCGCAGACCGACACCGAGGTCATCGTCCACCTCATCGAGAAGCATTTCAACGGCAACCTACTGGACGCCGTCAGGCTTGCGATGAACGAGATCAAGGGCACCTACGCGGTCGCAGCGATGGTCCAGGGTAGCAATGAGCTCATCGCGGCGAGGAAGGAGAACCCGCTGGTCATAGGGGTTGGCGTGAACGAGAACTTCATCGCATCGGACGTGACGGCCCTCCTCTCGTACACGAACAAGGTCAAATACGTCATGGACGGCGAGATCGTATCGATCACGCCCGACCGCATCAGGATCTTCGATCCGGAGGGGAACGAGGTCCAAAGAGAGGACTTCGTCGTCACCTGGAACGCGGAGGACGCGCAGAAGGGAGGATTCTCTCATTTCATGCTGAAGGAGATATTCGAGGAGCCCCAGGCGATCCACAATTCATTGCTCGGAGCGCTCGACATCATAAAGAATGGCGATATCCTTCCCAACGTCCAGTTCAATTCGATCAAGATGATCGCTTGCGGATCGTCGTTCAACGCCGCGATGGTCGGCAAGTACATCATGGAGGAGATGGCGAAGATCCCAGTGACCCTAGAGCTCGCCTCCGAGTATCGCTATTCCCCCGGGGCGAAGGAGTTCCCGCTCGTCATCCTCATTTCCCAGAGCGGCGAGACCGCCGACACGCTGGCCGCGGCAAGGGAGGCGAGGAGGAGGGGATGCAGGACGCTCGGCATCACGAACGTCATCGGTTCGACGCTCACGAGGGAGGTGGACGAGGTCGTCTATACCAGAGCTGGGCCAGAGATCGGCGTGGCAGCGACCAAGACCTTCATAACGCAGCTCATCGCACTTTACATCATCGCGATCAGGGTGGGATATGCAAAGAGAGCCCTCGGCCACGATTCCATGTGGGGATATCTCAACGAGCTGAGAAAGATGCCAGGGATAGTCCAGTCGGTCCTGGACCGGGCATCTGAGATCGAGAAGGCGAGCAACATCCTGGTCGAGGCCCGCGACGTGTTCTTCATCGGAAGGAACATCAACTACCCGACGGTGCTGGAGGGTGCCCTGAAGCTCAAGGAGATATCCTACATCCACGCCGAAGGTTACGCGGCAGGGGAGCTGAAGCACGGCCCGCTAGCGCTGCTGGATTCCAAGACCCCGGTCATCGCGGTCGCGATCCAAAAGGACCTGACCTATGACAAGATGCTCGCCAACATTTCCGAGGTCGCGGCCAGGGAAAGCCCCGTGCTCGCCATCGGGTGCGAGGGCGACCGGGAGCTCGCGCAGTTATCAGACGTCCAGATCAGCGTCCCTTGTGTCCAGCCCCTGTTCTCGCCGATACCGGTGACCATCGTGTTCCAGCTGCTTTCATACTACGCGGCCAACAAGAGGGGCTGCTCGATAGACAAACCCAAGAACCTGGCTAAGAGCGTCACCGTAGAGTGATTCAGCGGAGCCGTTCGGGGCAGACCTCGCGCCTCGAGCACGACTGGCATTTGCCTGGGCGGTTGTGGTTGCGGTGCACCTCGCCGACCTCGAGCGCCGACCTCATCTCGTCCAGCTTGTCGATGACGATGTTCTTGAGCCCCTCGTCGAAATCGATTTCGATCTCGTGGTCCCCGTACTTCAGTATGCCTCGGCTCACATCGTTCTTCGGGTCCTCGTCGAGGATGAGGCAATACGCTGCCAGCTGAACGATGTGCGAGAACAAAGGGCCCTTAGGCCTCCTGCCGCTCTTCATCTCCACCGGGACGATGCCGTCGTTCTCCTGGAGGATGTAATCAGGCCTGCCTGTGAGGCCGTATCTCTCGGACCTCAGCAGGATCGAGCTGTCAGTGCCGATGTACTTTATCCTGGC
>JAJFUT010000107.1 GCA_021372315.1 Methanobacteriota archaeon | reverse complement strand
TTTCAATTTCTAACATTCTATGCGAAAGGATAAAGATAGGTTACATCGAATGGATTCGGCATCTGATATCGTTCGTTGGGGAGAAGGGGTTGAGAGCGAGAATGAGCACGGACCGCCCTAAAATTGGTGCGTTCTTTTTATCGTGCGGCGCGAACTTTCAGATGAGGCCGCCTAGGCGCGGCCCCCGTTCCGCGAAGACGATGATCGCCGTCATCGTCGTCATAGGCGCGTTGCTCATCGCGGCCATCCTCCTGGCGAGCGGGGCGCTCGGACCGTTCCTTGACGAAGGAGGAACGGAGAACGACATCGGCCCGATGGTCCTGGTCGCACCGGCCGACGGAATGAGCGTCGCCATTGCAAACGTGAGCTGGGAGCCGAACCCGCTCGCGGTCGGATACCTGCTCCTGATCTCGAGCTCGCCGTCGATGAAGGACCCCGTGGTGGAAACAACGCTCTTAGGAACGTCCTACATATTCACCGGAGCCGATGGGGCTTATCATTGGAACGTACACGCCTTCGGCCCGAACGGAATCGAGAGCGTCTCGCCAACCTGGTCGTTCTCGATCACCTCACCTCTGCTGGCTCCTTCGTTCATCGGAACGAACGGAGAGACGCTGACGATGGAGCCGGTCGGATCGGTCACGATAAGATGGACCTCTCTCCCTTCGGTCTCGTACTATAAGATACAGATATCCGAAGATAGCTCGTTCCTTACGCTGGTGGCGGACGTTCAGGAGATCGGGGCGCATCACACGTGTTACGAGCTTCACGACGACCGCTCATATTATGCCAGGGTAAAGGCCGTCGGAGCCCAGACGGAAAGTGGATGGTCAGCGACCTACAAATTCGATATCAGGCTCCTGGCCGCCGGGGTCCCGACCATCTTGGAACCTGCACAGGACGATACGGTCGTCGGAACGGACGTCACCTTCCGATGGACCGCGGTCGCGGGAGCTTCATCGTACCGCCTGCTGATCGATGACGATGCAGATCTCTCGTCACCGGCGGTGGACGCCACGGCCTCGGGAGCGAACTACACGCTGACGGGTCGGTTGGAAAATGGAGAGACATACTACTGGCGTGTCTCCGCGATCGACTTCCTCGGTGAGGGGGACCCGAGCGTTGTCTCCCGGTTCTACAAGGGGTTCGAGTCATTCCAGAGACACTATGATTGGTTGTATGAAGGCAACACGTTCAGCATCGACCTGGACATATCTGGCAGGACATACTACGAGCAGAAGGTATTGAACTCCTACATCGGCACATATTACCGGTTCAACTATGCAGGCCACGTCGACCAGGTCGACTCGGACGTGAAGGAGGCGGCATCAGCGATCGAACAGCTCGCGCTCGCGAAGGGATACGGGACCGAGGGAACGCTCAACCTGGCCATGGCGTTCGTTCAATCCTTGAACTACGGCCTGGACAACGATACCACGGGATATGACGAGTATGTTCGGCACCCGGTCGAGACATTGGTGGACGGCGTCGGTGACTGCGATTGCAAGGCCGTGCTCCTCCTGAGCATCATCCAGACGATCGAGCTCGGATATGATGGCGTCCTGCTGATGTTCGAAGGGGCGCCAGGGCACATGGCCGTCGGCGTCGCGGGGTCGTTCGTCGGCACCTTCTACGCGGATTCGGGAATGCAGTACTTCTACTGCGAGACGACGGCGATCGGGTGGGAGGTTGGCGAGGTCCCGCCCGAGATATCCTCCAGATGGACGACCGCAACGATCATTTACGCATGAACGGCCGTCCGAACGGAACCCCTCCCTTTGTTGTATAGGCCAGTTCGGTAAACCTTTTTATCCCCTTCCCGTTACACCTTTGAACATCATGTCACAGTACGAGGCCGTCCCGACCGAGAGGAAATGGCAACAGATGTGGAAGGAATGGGGCATATACCATTTCGATTTCGACTCTGACAAACCTACATATTCCATCGACAACCCGCCGAGATACACGTCCGGTGCGCTGCACCTTGGACACGCGACGGGATATTCGCTCATCGATTTCACGGCCCGCTATCACCGCATGCGCGGCTTCAACGTCATGTTCCCCCTCTGCTTCGACGTCAACGGGACGCCCGTCGAGGTCAAGGTGGAGAAGAAGTATGGCATCACCAAGCTCAACACCCCCCGCCAGGAGTACATCAGGCTCTGCGAGGAGTTCGCGAACTCGTTCATCACCGAGATGACGAGGCAGTTCGAGATACTTGGCGAGTCGATGGACCCGACCGTGTACTATCAGACGAACGCTCCGTACTACAGGAGGATCACGCAGATCTCCTTCCTGCAGATGCTGAAGAAGGGGCTCGCGTACAAGGGGACCTACCCTGTGAACTGGTGCCCTAGCTGCATAACCGCGCTGGCGGACGCCGAGGTGGAGTACGACAGCAACGTCACGAAGCTCAACTATATCTATTTCGGGCTGAAGGACGAGGAGGAAAGGATCGAGATCGCTACGACGAGGCCGGAGCTCCTCTGCACCTGCCAGATCCTCGCAGTTCACCCGGATGACAAGAAGTACGCTCACCTGGTCGGAAAGACCGCGGTCGTTCCGATCTTCAACAAGGAGGTCAAGATCATCGCCGACGACAAGGTCGATCCTGCGTTCGGCACAGGCATCGTCATGATCTGCACCATAGGGGACAAGACCGACCTGGAATGGGTCATGAAGTACCACCTGCCCCTGGACAAAGGACTGGACGAGCAGGGAAAGATGACCGAGCTCGCCGGCAAGTACGTCGGAATGCCTATCAAGGATGCGAGGAAGCAGGTCATCGAGGACCTGAAGCAGATGGGGCTGCTCTACAAGCAGAACGACCAGCAACAGAACGTCGGGGTGTGCTGGCGCTGCCACGCGACGATCGAGTTCCTCCAGGTCGAGCAGTGGTTCATCAAGACGATGGACTTCAAGAAGGAGATACTCGAACTGGCCGAGGAGATCAACTGGTATCCCGAGTTCATGAAGGTACGCCTTCAGGACTGGGTCAACTCGCTGCAGTGGGACTGGGTCGTTTCGAGGCAGAGATACTTCGCCACGCCCATACCGGTCTGGGAGTGCGAATCGTGCAAGCATGTCGTCCCCGCGAAGGAGGAGGACTGCTACATCGACCCGACGATCACCGCCCCGCCCGTTCCGGTCTGTCCGGCATGCGGGGGCAAGCTGATCCCCTGCCCCGACGTCTTCGACACCTGGATGGACTCGTCGATATCGCCACTGTACTGCACGTTCTGGCAGAGGGACGAGGAGAGGTTCAAGAAGCTCTACCCGATGAGCGTCAGGCCTCAGTCGCACGACATCATAAGGACCTGGGCCTTCTACACGATGCTGAGGGAGAAGCTCGTCGTCGGCGAGAAGCCCTGGGAGAACATCATGATACACGGGTTCATCATGGCGCCGGACGGGACGCCGATGCATACGTCAGCGGGCAACGTCATCGACCCGATGCCGATACTACAGGAGTTCGGGGCGGACGCATTGCGATATTACGCATGCACCTGCGCCCTCGGCGAGGACAACGCCTTCAGGGAGAAGGACGTCGTCCACGGGAAGAAGCTCTGCACCAAGATGTGGAACCTCGGGAAGCTCGTCGAGATGACCGTCAAGACGAAGCCTCAGAAAGTGAAGCTCAGCGTCACGGACGAGTGGATCCTCAGCAGGTTCTCGAAGGTCGTCGAGACCGCCACGGACCTCATGGAATCCTATCAGTTCGACAAGGCGATGCGCGAGGTCGAGGAGTTCGCCTGGAAGGAGTTCGCCGACCATTACGTCGAGATGACCAAGCACCGCACGAGGGACCCGGAGGACGAGGGCGTGCGCTTCACGCTGTACACCGTCTACCTTGGCATCATCAAGATGCTCGCGCCGATGCTGCCGCACGTCACCGAGGACGCGTACCATGCCTTTGCGGAGATGGACGGTTCCAAGAGCATCCACGTCAGCAAGTGGCCGGAACCGGTCATGTACGACGAGGAGGCGGAGGCGAAGGGCGAACTGGTGAAGGACGTCATCGCCGCGCTCAGGTCCTGGAAGTCGGAGAACAAGCTCGCGCTCAACGCCGAGCTATCTGTCGTAGAGCTTGTGGGTGCGAAGGCCGAGATCCTTCGCGGCTGCGAGAGGGACATCTCTGAGACGATCAAGGCCAAGTCGCTCGTGTTCGAGACCAAGGCCGACCTGGAGGAGAAGATCGTCGCGCTCAACCCGGTCAAATCGAAGATCGGGCCGATGTTCAAGGCGAACGGCAAGGAGGTCATCGACACGATCAAGGCGGCGAAGCCCGAGACGTTCGGTCAGCTGATCGTCGAAGGGAAGGCCTCCATCACGCTCAAGGACGGCACCGTCGTCGAGGTCACGCCGGACATCGTCGAGCTGCAGAGGTCGATGGCGCTGCACGGGCAGATCGTGCAGACGCTGCAGGTCGGGGACATCCTGGTCGTCGTCCAGCCTTGATGCTGGACGCTATTTCCTCACCCTTGCCCTCTCAGTCACGTTACATGGACGGACAAGGGTCATATCTTCGAGATGATGTAGTTGGTACGTCGAACGGGAAAGGGCCGCGAGTATCCCCCTATTCCTCCTATATTCCTCAATTAGCTCAGTGAACGGCCCTCTCGCTCCGACGTTTTTTTCTTTTTTATCTGAAATAGCTTACGGCCAGCTTCCAAGTCATCATCGAAATGATCAGCATCACGACCCCGGAGCAATGGACGAAGATGTTGATCCCCGCGACGAGCGCGAACAGGAGGGCTAAGATCCCGATGATGCCCCCTGCCTTGAGACCGTTGCTCAACTGGCATAAAGGCGTGTAGACGCTGTCGTAGATGAAGTAGAGCAGAACGGCCAACATCAGCAGGCGATGGTGATATATGGGCTGACGAGGTCGAACGCCGTGTTGAATATGAGCGAACCCGGGCTGAGCCCGATCGTGAGGAAGAGGCCGAAGAGGAACATCGACCAGATAGGCTTGAACGAACGATCGAGCCTTCTCCGTCTCCTCCATCTGCGCATCTGCCGAGGATGGGGGCGGACCGATATAAATTTCACTCGGTCTGAGCATGTCTGGGATTGTTGGCAGTTGGTGCTCTCTCATAAGGTTTAAATTCCATGAGATAATACCCAGAAAAGCCTGCGGGCGTAGTGTAGCTGGTTATCACTTAAGCTTGCCAAGCTTATAACTCGGGTTCAAATCCCGACGCCCGCACTCTTATGCATA
>JAJFUT010000100.1 GCA_021372315.1 Methanobacteriota archaeon | reverse complement strand
GATGCCACGTTGTGACACAATACTTATATAGAAGCACTAAAATACCCCGACAATAGGAGGATTTACCTATGGCATACGGTATGGGAAACAATCAGCCGATCATTATCCTCAAAGAGGGAACCGAGAGATCTAAGAACAAGGACGCGCAGTTCAACAACATTGCTGCCGCCCGTGCGGTAGCCGATGCAGTGCGCTCCACTCTCGGCCCGAAGGGAATGGACAAGATGCTTGTCGACTCCCTTGGAGACGTCGTCATCACCAACGACGGCGTGACGATCCTGAAGGAGATCGATGTACAGCACCCCGCGGCCAAGATGGTCGTCGAGGTCGCAAAGACACAGGACTCCGAGTGCGGAGATGGCACGACCTCGTCCGTCATCATCGCCGGGGAGCTTTTGAAGAAGGCCGAGAGCCTGATCGAGACGAACATCCACCCGACGATCATCGCGAACGGGTACAAGATGGCCGCCGCTGAGGCGATCAACATCCTCAACACCATCGCCATCCCGGTCAGCCTAAGTGACACCGAGATGCTGAAGAAGGTCGCTCAGACCGCCATGACCGGAAAGAGCGTCGGTGGACAGAAGGACTTCCTGTCCGAGATAGCCGTCAAGGCAATCAAGGCCGTCGCCGAGAAGGGCGAGGACGGAAAGTACACCGTTGACGTCGACAACATCAAGGTCGAGAAGAGGACTGGCGGCTCGATCGCTGACACCGAGGTCATCGAGGGAATAGTCATCGACAAGGAAAGGGTGCACCCGCGCATGGCCAAGCAGGTCAAGAACGCAAAGATCGCCCTACTGTCCGCCCCGCTCGAGATCAAGAAGACCGAGGTCGAGGCGAAGATCCAGATCCGCGACCCCGCTCAGATGCAGCGCTTCCTCGACGAGGAAGAGAACACACTGAAGGGATACGTCGACAAGATCAAGGCGACCGGAGCTAACGTCGTCTTCTGCCAGAAGGGCATCGACGACCTCGTGCAGCACTACCTCGCGAAGGCCGACATATTCGCCAGCCGCCGCCTGAAGGAGTCTGACATGGAGAAGATCGCTCGTGCGACCGGCGCCAACATAATCGGCAAGCTCAACGAGATGTCCGAGAAGGACCTCGGAAAGGCAGCCATGGTCGAAGAGAAGAAGATCGGCGAGGCCGACATGGTGTTCATCACTGGATGCAAGAACCCGAAGGCGGTCAGCCTTATCATCCGCGGCGGAACCGAGCACGTCATCGACGAGGTCGAACGCGCCATCCACGACTCCCTCCGCGTGATCGGGGTCGCCATCGAGGACGGAAAGGTCGTTCCGGGCGCTGGTGCTCCTGAGATCGAGCTCTCCCTCCGCCTAGCGGCGTTCGCATCCACCATCGGCGGACGCGAGCAGCTCGCGATCGAGGCGTTCGCACAGGCCATGGACGTCATCCCATGGACCCTCGCCGAGAACGCTGGTATCGACGCCATCGATGTCGTCATCCAGCTGAAGAGCGCCCACGAGAAGAAGGGCGGGAAGAACATGGGCATCGACCTTGACACCGGCAAGGCTGCCGACATGGTCAAGATGAACGTCCTCGAGCCCCTGCGCGTGAAGACCCAGGCGGTCAAGTCCGCGGCCGAGGTCGCGAACATGATCCTCAGGATCGACGACGTCATCGCCTCCAGGAAGGCCCCACCGATGCCGCAGGGCGCCGGCGGAATGCCTGGAATGGGCGGCGGAATGCCGGGCATGATGTAAGGAAGATAACAACTTCCCTAAACAATTCAAACCCTTTCAAAATTCTTATTTTTATATCTGTTCCAAAAACAGTTTAATCTAAACGACCAATATATGGCCACAGTGAAGCATATGACATCTCTGTTCAAAGTCACGATGAGCGCGTTGGTCGCCGTCCTGCTTTTGGTCTCGATCGCTCCTTTCAGCGCCGCCGAGGAGGCGGGCGCCCCGACATGGGAGGTCGGGGACCAGTGGGCATACGGCGACAAGGTCTATCTTGAGCCTGCGGTGAGTGAGATGATCGACGAGCTCGAGGCTATTCTCGAGGAGTCCGGACAGGCGACGTTGGAGAACATCTACATCAACGGTTCCGTTGAGGCGTACGTGTTCTGTCATGTAGCCGAGGTGACGGCCGATGAGTACGTTCTCAGGATATACGTCGCCTCAGGGTTCGAAGCCGTTGCGAACATCAGGGCCGTCGCCCCGGTGCCCGAAGCGGGAACATACGATGTATGGGAGGCGATCCCGATGGACAATAAGACGATCTCCGTGAGCGCCGACATCGAGTTCATGATATTCGAGGACGCGATGCTGACGCTCGACAAGGATACCTTCGCGATCAAATCGGTCACTTCCACCACCGATATCGATCTGGACATGAGCTTCAGCGCGACGAACCTATACGAGACGGAACTCGAGGGCTCGACCAAGGTCGTCACCGCCATGAACTACAACATCGACGTCGAGCTGAGCGCCGCCGTCAATATCGCTGTTAGCTTCGATCCGTACCTCGACATATTCGACTTCCCGATCGAGGAGGACGAGGTATGGACCGTGGCATCGATGATGACCGTGACCGGCAATATAACTGGCACCTTCGACGCCAACGGATTGCCGGAAGGGACGGTCGAGGAGTTAGTCGACCCCGAGGTCGGGAACGTGCAGCTTCCATTGGACCTATCCACCTTCTTAGGGACGCTGGGCGGCATTGAGATAGATAACGGTGCTCTAACTTCCGTCACAGAGGAGATATCCTTCGACATGAGGTGCAACTCGATCGATGAGGTGCACGATGACATGTTCGGGGACATAACCGTATGCGAGCTGTGGATCGTCGAGGACGATGACGAGCCAGGCGCGATATTCTACTACTCACCCGACGTAAGCATGTTCGCCTACGCGGAACTGAGCAGCGAACTGGCCGATTCCGAGGTACTGCCAGACCTAGGCTCGATCTCGCCGATCGACTTCATACCTCAGGAGAACCTGAAGGTGAGCGCCATGGAACCTACCGAGGCCGCCCAGGGCATCTATGATGTAAGCGGCGTCGTCGTGTCCGAGGGCGTAGTGACGGATGGAGATGGCGATGGGGACGGAGGGAATACCACCACCCTGATCGTCATCGGAGCCGTCGCCGCCCTGGCCATCATCGTCGTGGCGGCCGTGCTCTTGAAGAGGAAGTAAAACAATTTCCAAGGCCCCGGGAACGGGGCGATCACATTTTTTATCTG
>JAJFUT010000056.1 GCA_021372315.1 Methanobacteriota archaeon | reverse complement strand
TGTGAACTGCAATGTTGTTCGAGAAGGTCCTTGTGCCAGTGGACCTCGGCATCCAGTCCGGGGACCAGGTCGACTGTGTCATCGGTATGAAGGATTATGGCATGAGACAGGCAGTGCTCTATTTCGCTGTCAACGTAGGGGACCAGCCTACTTCCGAGGAGCAGGCCATGCTCGATGCCTTGGCAGCTAAGATGACCAACGCCGGGATCGATGTGAAGGTCGTCGCGGAACCTGGAAAGCCATCGACCATGATACTCAAGGCGGCCAAGAAGGAGAAGGTCACTCTCATCGCGATGAGCTCGGTCGGCAAGACGAAAAGGCAGGAGCTGGTCATCGGATCGGTGTCACTGGAGGTCGTGAGGAGGACGAAGGTGCCCGTCCTCGTCGGCAGGTTCTCTGCTGACCGACAGAACGAAGGCTGCAAGACCCGCAAGCTCCTGGACAGCGTCCTCATATCGATGGACCTTGGACCTGGCACCAAGTCGCTCATGCAGACGTTCAAGGACATTGATTCCGTAGGGTGCAAGAAGGCCGTACTTTTCCACGTGGTCCAGAGCGCGAAGTACAGCGTCGAGGACGACCTTCAGTTCAGGCAGGTCAAGGACACGTTGGCGAAATGGAAGGACGACCACAAGGGGAACTCCGAGCTGGACACGCATCTCCATTACGGCACTCCGGCCTACAACATCCTCGAGGCGGCGAGGGAGTTCGATTCCACGATGATCGTCATGGGCAATGTCGGGAAGGGGCTGTTCCATTCCATGACATTAGGCTCCGTTTCGGACGAGGTGCTGAGGAAGTCCCCGGTGCACGTCCTCATCGTTCCGATGTGATGCCGATCAGAACGTCCTTGCCTGCTGCCTCATGAACTGCGTCAGATAGTACGCGGTGCCCGTTCCTTTCCCGGTGCTCCCGGACGCCTTCCATCCGCAGAAGGGCTGAGAGCCGACCATCGCCCCCGTCGTCGCTCCGCGCGCGCGATTCACGTAGCATACCCCCGCCTCGATGTTCTCCAGATAATGATCGACCTCGCCTCGGTCGTTCGAATAGATGCCGGAAGTGAGGCCGTACTCCACGTCGTTGGACTTTCGCACGGCATCCTCGATGGTGCCGTATCTCTGGACGCACAGTATCGGGAGGAAGAGCTCGTTCTTGACGAGGAAATGATCGTCGGGCAGCCCCGTGACGACGGTCGGGGCGACGTAGTTGCCGTTCAGGCCCGGCAGGTTAAGTACCTTTCCACCGGTGATGACATGCCCGTCCTTCCTTGCCATCTCGATGTATCTCTCGTAATCCTGCACGGCCTTCCGGTGAATGACAGGCCCGGCGTACGAATCCGCATTCCGGGGGTCGCCGAACTTCAATGACGACACCTTAGCCGCGAGAGATTCGACGAACTTGTCGTGGACGCTCTCCTGGACGTACACGAGCGAGCATGCGGAGCATTTCTGGCCGGAGAAGGTGAAGGCCGATTGGACGATGCCCCTGATCGCCTTGTCCATGTCCGCGGATGGGGCCACGATCGCGGCGTTCTTCCCTCCCATCTCCGCTATGACCGGCATCGGGTACTTCTTCAACGAGGTCCTTATGATCCCGTAACCGACATCCTTGGAGCCAGTGAAAACCACGCCGGAGACGTCCGGATGGGTAACTAACCTTTCTCCGACCTCGGCCCCGCTTCCCGCGACGACGTTCATGACACCCTCAGGCAACCCTGCCCTCTCGTAAATTTCATAGATAAGGTAAGGCGGCAGTGGCGATGGCGAAGCAGGTTTAACCACGACCGTATTGCCGGTGATCATCGCCGATGTCATCATGCCGCAGCTGATGGCGAACGGGAAGTTGAAAGGGCAGACGACGGCCCAGACGCCGTATGGCCTCATGACGCTCCTCGACCTTTCGTCATCGTACGCCTTGAGGGTCTCCTCGTCGAA
>JAJFUT010000014.1 GCA_021372315.1 Methanobacteriota archaeon | reverse complement strand
ATCGTTGGTCCCGAGCAGGTCCACGTCGTAGCTGTAGTCCGGAAGCACTGTCGCGATCGGAATTGGGACGAAGGTGATCAGCAAGATCCCTATCGCAGCGCATCCCAGCACCTTCCTCTTAAGGTCGATCCCTGAGATGTCGTTCAAAGGCTGAGGATGTTTCATGCCCAGCAGGAAGACGAGCAGCCCGAAGATGATCCATCCCGTATAATACAGGAACCCCATGATGAACAGTGCGACCATCGTTATGTAGCTGATGTACTTCGCGTTCTCTCCGAAGAACCCTCTGGCGACGTGGCCGCCGTCCAGCTGTCCCGCCGGAAGCAGATTGATGGCGGTGACGAGGAAACCCACCCATGCCGCGAACGCGACCGGGTGCATCGAGACGTTCTCCGGGACCGGCACGAAGAGCATGAGCGCGGCGTATAGCAGCTGATAGAACACCTGGGTTGCGCCTTCGTCCGAGATCATCCCGCTGGTCGGGGTCCCGTTGGCCGTGAGGACAAGACCTATGATAGCCACAGGGATCGTGACGATCAGACCGCCGATCGGGCCGGCTATGCCGATGTCGATCAATGCCTTGCGGTTTGGCATCGGGTCCCTCAACGATATGAAAGCGCCCATGGTCCCGAGCGGAGGTATGGACGGTATGAAGAAAGGCAACGAGGCCGATACGTTGTGCCTCTTGGCCATGTAGTAGTGCGAAAGCTCATGGATCCCGAGGATCGCCATCAGCGGAAGGGCGAACGTCAGCCCGCCCCAGAGAAGGTTCTCGGCGGTGATCCAGTCCGAGGACCCCTCGTATCCGGCCCAAAGCACGGCTCCCGCCAGGACCGTCGTTACGCACGTTATCGCGAGGAACACTGCGTTGATCCACAGGCCCCTGGTGCGTTTGTCTCCCTTCTTGACGACCGTGAGAGTGTACTCTCCGCCCTTGTTCGAAAGGAAGGGGATGTACATCTTCCCGTTCATCTCGATCCTCATCTCCTCGAACTTTTGTTCGAGGACGGTGAGGTCAGGCGTGATGAAGATCGTCAGGGCGTCATTGTTGACCCTGATGTCGTAGATCGGGAAGTATCGTGCCACGATCGATTTGACCTGCTCCACCTCTGAGAGCATGTCTGAAGGCATCATGGATTGCACATAAAAGCACGTACTATCTAATCCTTTCCAACATAAACATTGTATGGCCAGCAAACATTATTACCGATGAGCATGATTGGGCAGATGTGAACAGGGTCGCTCAGCTCTTCCGCGTCGGCAACTGCCTGATGGGGGTCCTCGGACTGATGATGGGGGTTTGGGTCGCACTTGGTACGGACCTCCTCGATAGCTACCTTGAGATAATATCAGCCTCGGCAGTGGTCTTCTTCTTCATCGCTGGAGGGAACGCTCTCAACGACTATGTCGACAGGGAGGTCGACAAGACCGGGCATCCGGAGAGGCCGATCCCGTCCGGTAGGATGACGCCCAAGACCGCGCTCAGGATCTCCGCGGCGTGCTTCGTCATCTCCCTGCTCTTCTCGCTCTCGCTGAACGTCCCGTCCATCATCGTCGTCCTGGTCGCGGTCGCCCTGATCCTCCTTTACGAGCTCAGGACGAAGAGGGCGGGTCTCAGCGGCAACATGACCATAGGGCTTCTGACGGCCATGCTCTTCCTGCTAGGCGGGACCATGGTCGACATGCTCGACAGGACATACATCCTAGCAGCTCTTGCCGGACTGGCGACGCTCGGCAGGGAGATCATGAAGGACATAGAGGACATGGAAGCGGACTTCGACAGGAACACTCTGCCGAAGAGGGTCGGAAAGCGCAACGCTTCGTTCGCCGCCGCCGCAGCGACGCTGACAGCTGTCGCCCTCAGTTCCGAGCCGTTCCTCGCTGGAACTTTCGGACTGGGTTACATGCTGATCGTCCTCGTCGCCGATACAATATTTATATACGCATCTGTTATTCAATTTAAAAATCCGAGGCAAGGCCAGAGGTACGCTAAGTATGGCATGCTGGTGGCCTTGTTGGCATTCCTGATCGGAGGGCTCCTATGAAAGTATATGATCTCATCAAACAAAATTCGGCGAAGGGAACTCTGCATATGACCTTGCTCGACCCTGCGAAGCAGGCGCCTGAGGAGGCCGCATCCATCGCCAAGAGAGCGCAGGAGTTCGGCACTGATGCCATCATGGTCGGGGGAAGCACGGACGTCACGCAGGAGAATCTCGACGCCACGGTCAAGGCGATCAAGAAGGTCTGCACCCTCCCGGTCATCTATTTCCCTTCCGGAGCGCATGCGATATCCCCTTACAGCGACGCGATCTACTTCATGAGCATGCTGAACAGCTGCAGCGTCAGGATGATCATCGGGGAGCAGGTCGCAGGCTCCCTCATAGTCAAGAAGATAGGCATCGAACCCATATCAATGGGGTATATCATCGTGGCACCTGGCATGAAGGTCGGGGAGATCGGACGGGCAACTCCGATACCGCGCGATGACGCCGATCTCGCCTGCGCATACGCGCTGGCGGCCGAGTACATGGGCATGAAACTGGTATATCTCGAGGCGGGGTCCGGCGCTCCGGACCATGTGCCGCTGGAGATGATCGCGGCGGTCAAGAGGACCATTTCGGTCCCGCTGATCATCGGAGGCGGTATACGCAGGGCGGACCAGGCAGCGGCGATAAGCAAGGCGGGAGCGGACGTCATCGTCACGGGGACGATCGCGGAGAATGACGACCTCGGTGCCCTGAAGCAGATAATCGCAGCTGTGAAGAACGCTTGATCAGACCATCGTCAATAGCATCTCGTGGACCCTTGTGTCCCCCGAGAGCTCCGGATGGAAGGACAGCGCCAGCAGGTTGTCCTGTCTGGCCATGACGATGCTCTCCCCGTATCTTGCGATCGGGCGGCATCCTCCCCACGTCCTCTTTATCAACGGGGCGCGTATGAAGATCGCAGGGAACTTGTTCTTCAGCCCCTCGATGTCGAGGGCCGTCTCGAACGACTCGCGCTGCCTGCCGAAGGCGTTCCTGTCCACCTGCATGTCCATGAGGCCAAGGAGCTCGGTGCCGGTCCTCTCGACCTGCT
>JAJFUT010000116.1 GCA_021372315.1 Methanobacteriota archaeon | reverse complement strand
TGTCTTTCGATGAGACCCTCGAAGAGGTCTCCTTCGCGTTGGACCGCAACTATGACAACGCGACCGTCAATGGACTGGTGCCCGGCGTCGAATATCACTTCGAGGCGACATCAGGTTCAGCGATGACCACGGTGTTCACCGCGGCATCGTCGAGCGTTGATCTGGCTCCAGGCAACTACAGCGTCTATGCGACAGATCCCGCGCACAACGCGTTCATCGGGAACATCGTCGTCGCGCCGTACATCGTCAACAACCCCAGCATGGTCCTGGTCCCAGGTGTCTCGATCAACGGCACGATAGAGCTGGCCGGGAACGCAGTCTCTGGGTCCGTGAAGATAACATCCCAAACGGGGGCGTACTACGAGTTCGATTCCGATGCCAACGGCACATACCAGGCATGGCTCCCGTCCGGCACGTACACGGTCAACGCGACGGCCGAACAGATAGACTCCGGGGTCACGGTCACGTACAGCGGCTCCGAGCAGGTCGTCCTGAACGCCGCAACTGTCCAGGACATCACCGTCACCAAGGTCGTCGAATACTCCGTCAGCCTGGCGTGGGACGCGATCAAGGGCACGGTCGGGCCAGGCGAGTCGGTCACCTACAACGTAAGGGTGAAGAACACCGGCAATGCGATGGACTCGTACATATTGAGCGCAGTGGCCAAAGGATGGAACATCTCCATCTCGCAGGCCGATCTCAAGAACATAACGTACGGTGAGAACGGTTGGGTCAACGTGACGGTCACGCTGATACCGGACAGCACGGTGGACGTGGAGCACGCATCGGTCGTACTTAACGCCAAATCGTCCACCGGGTCCGGCGCAACAGCAAAGCTTGCACTGGACGCCAACATCTCTCCGAGGTACGACATCACCGTGAACTATACCGCGGCCAACAGTCAGAACGCGACCAGCCACACGTACAAGTATCGCATAACGAACTCCGGCAATGTCGATGACAAGTACACGGTCGACATCTCGAACGCCGACGAGGTCCGCAGCAAGGGCTGGAACGTGACGATGAGGGTGGGGACATCGGGGCCGTACAGCCAATCCCTCAACATATCCGTCAACTCTGGCAACTACCGTGATATAGAGGTCTCCCTAGTCGCGATCGTTGACGATCCGGACCCGAACGTCAACATAACGTTCAGCGTCCAGTCCCAGGGCGATGCGGCCACGGTCAAGGAGCTGTCGCTTGCGGCAGCGCTGCCATCGCTCGCGCTACCGGACAACGGGATCGACGTTGAAGGGATCGATGTCGACATGAGCCTGCCAGAAATACCCACCGAGACGTACGTCGCGTTCACTGCGATAGTGATTCTTGCGGCTCTTGTGGTCTTCTTGATCTTCAAGAAGGGGGTGTTAGGACGAAGAAAGTGATCTCCGTACTGATGATAATGGCATTCCTGGCCTTGGCCTTCGTGCCGATGACAGCGCATGCAGAGGAAGAGGAGAGCACCAGCGGGATAGATGTCGAGCTCATAGGTCCGACCGTCCTGCAGGTGGGCGTCAAGACGCAGTACAAGATCGTCGCGACCAGCAACATCACCGGCGCCAACTACACGTGGTCGGCCACCCTCGGCGGGGACCTCGGCGGGGATGCGACGGCCAGCCCGATGGTCGGAGGACCGAAGGCGAGCGGCATCTTCTACTTCAACATCACCGCCCCCGACAGCGCAGGCAAGTTCAACGTCAAGATCGTCGTCAAGGCGGTCAACTCGACCGCCAACGCGTCGGAGACGCTCAAGGTGAACCTGAAGGCGAGGGACCCAGTGGTCCTTACGGCAACCGTCAAGAACGCTGCCAACGTGACAGTCACCGGTGTTCCAGTCTATTTCTACCTGAATGACGACAGCGCCAACCCGGTGGAGATATACAACACGACCGTCACCGTGGCCGCGCTCAGCTCCAAGACCGTGAGGTACAACTGGACCTCATATGATCTTGACTCTGGAGAGCACGAGATCAAGGTCGTCATCGACCCTGATTCGAATTTCGTGACCCTCAATGACGACGGCAAGGTCTCTACCTTGACCATCTACTACGGTGTGCAGGGGTACGGCACGATCACCGCTTGGTTATGGGCGTTAGTCGCCATCCTGGCGGTATTGCTGTTCTTCCTCTACATGAGGCCGGCGAAGAGGAAGAAGAAAAAGAAGAAGCGCTGAACCAAACCCTTTACCGAAATTCTATTTTTTTATTCTTGAACTTCAGTTCTTGGACCTTTTCAGCGTCTCGTTCAGGTCCGTTATCTTCTCTTCGAGCCTCATCGAGCTCACGGCCACGGCCACTTCGCCCCGTGTCTTCTCCAGGATCGACCTGGCGATGTCCTGCTTCCTCCTTATCGAAACGATGGCATCGGGATAGTCGAACCTCATGATCACCAGGAACATCTCTTCCATGGTGTCCAGGTACTGCTCCGCCTCGGCCGTCCTGCCTTGCCTAAGGGATTCTAACGTGAACCTCCTGAGCTCGCCTATCGCGTCAGAGAAGCCCATCAGATAAGAGGTCTCGGGAACGTTGAGCTCCTCTGGCTCAGGCAGGTCGCGCCCCGCGAGCAGGGCGAGAACGATCGCCGCCTCGGAGAGCTCCTGCAACGCGTCCTGGACTATGCCCGAGCTCCAGATCTCCTGATGCTCCTCGAGAAGGTTCTGCAGGCGTTCCGCCTCCTCGAGGGCTTCCTGCATCTCCCGGTCCATGTTCGCGTGCTTGTGGACGCCGTGGTTCACGCTCCCCGACAATCGGATGATCACCCTCGAGGACTTGATCGCGATCTCCCTGACCGTGTCCTTCTCGTCCAGCTTCTTAGAGATGTTGTTCGCGATCTGCTCGATGTTCCTCATCTCGTCCCTCTCCTTATGCTGTCCATATGAACGACCCTTCTATCGACGAGCTGCTTCGTCCCAATATCATGGCGAACGAACAGCGCCTCTCCCTTGACGTACTTCAATGCAGACTCGCACATCCTTTCCGCGTCGTCGATCGTGTCGGCGACCCCGACCACGCCGACGGACCTGGACGTACTGGTCAGGACGCGGCCGTCCACTTCGTCAACAGCGGCGTAGTACGACGCCGCCCCGAGGTCCGTTATCGCTCTCTCGTCCACCTGGATCGGCAGGCCCGCCCTAGGGACCGTACCATACCCTTCAGGGACGACATACTTGCACACCGTCGCCTTCCTGAGGAAGTCGATCTTGCCCTTCGAAAGGGTCCCTTCGGATATCCTCCATGCGATATCGGTCAGGTCCGAGTCCAGGATCGTAAGGACGTTCATGGCCTCCGGGTCCCCGAACCGCGCGTTGAACTCGATGACCTTCGGACCTTCCTTCGTGAGCATGAACTGGCCATAGATCACGCCTTGATACGGCGTGCCCTCCTTCGCCATAGATGATATGACCTTGCCAAGGATCGCCTCTGCGATATCTCTCTCGTCCTTCTGTACGAACGGCAAGAGGTGGTCGGAGTCCGTGTAGGAGCCCATGCCCCCCGTGTTCGGCCCGACATCGCCATCATAGGCTCTCTTATGGTCCTGGACCAATGGCATCGGGACGACGCTCTTCCCATCGCAGAACGCCTGCATGGTGAACTCCTCGCCCTCAGCCTTCTCCTCGAGCACGACACCGGCCCCTCCGATGTTCTTCTCGAAGATCTCGTCGATGTACCCCTCGACCTCCGCGATGGTCCTGAGGTGCTCTCCCTGGACCTTGACGCCTTTTCCTCCAGTGAGGCCGACCGGTTTTACGGCGACCTCATATCCTATCCCCGCGAGGTGATTCTTAGCATCCTCAGCGTTATCGAACGATCTGAAACCAAGATTGCCCGGGACGCCGTGCCTCTGCAGCAGTTCCCTGGCGTAGCTCTTCGAGGTCTCCAGCCTTGCGGCCGATCTCGACGGACCGACACAGCCTATGCCCTTCCCCCTCAGGGCGTCGCTCAGCCCAACCTCGAGCGGGGATTCCGGACCGATGATGGCCAGCTCCACGCCCTTTGAGACGGCGAAATCGACGACCTTATCGACATCGGTCTCTCTTGCCAGCTTGAAGTCCTTTGCAGCCCTGGCGATACCTGGGTTCTTGTTCTTCATGACCGCATAGACGTAAGCATCTGAGCGCAGAAGTGCCGCAACGATCGCGTGCTCGCGTCCCCCGCCTCCGACGACCAAGACCTTGTCCTTCATCGGACGGTCAAGTGCTTATACGATATTAAAATTGACATCAGGCCGCGTCTGGCCTCAGGTGCTCAATCAGCATCCAGGGCCTTCAAGAGCTGAGGGACACCCACGCCGGTCCTCACGCTCGTGAGGTAAAGTTCCTTGTTGCCCTTGATGGCCTTATAGTCCCTCTGGACCCTTTTCACATCCACTTCCATATAATCTGCCAGGTCCACCTTGTTAAGCACGGCGATGTCCGAATCGTTGAAGATCATCGGATGCTTGCGGACCATATCGTCACCCTCAGTGACGGAAATGATGACCATGCGATGATCGGCACCGAGCGGGAAGTCCGCCGGGCATACCAGGTTGCCGACGTTCTCTATGAACAGGAACCCGACACCTTCCAGGTCCATATGGTCCAACGCTTTGTCGACCATCAACGAATCTAGGTGGCATTCCTTCCCCGTATTGATGTTATAGGCTCTGATCCCTGCTTCTTGGAAGCGGTCGAAATCATCCTGACCGGTGACATCGCCTGCAATCACCGCAACATTGACCCCCCGCTTCATCATTTCTTTTGCCAGGACGATGATCATGGCCGTTTTTCCTGATCCGATCGAACCCATTATGTCAACGGATCTGATAC
>JAJFUT010000111.1 GCA_021372315.1 Methanobacteriota archaeon | reverse complement strand
GCTGCCGGTCATCGCCATGGCCATCGTCCTGATGCTCATCGCCGAGATGATGGTCATGCCGGTCATCTCCTACCTCATCGGGTTCAACCGCCGCGCCTCGGTGCAGATAGGCGCGTCGTTCAGCGCAAGGGGCGGCGAGTCTGTCATGTACGCATCGATAGGCTCCCAGTCCGCCGGTGCGACGATGGGCGCGGAGCTCATTCCGATCGCAGGCGGCATCACGTTCATAATGTCCGCGCTGTGCCCCTTCTTCATCAGGAGGAGCTACGACATAGCAGACTACTTCGCGACGAAGTTCCCCGCGTCCATCCGCTACGGCTCCGCCGTCTTCGCACGAACGCTCGGCAAGCTCGTCTTCCCTTCGACGTTCAGGCCGTTCAAGATCACATGGACGTTCGCAGCGACGCTGCTGACGATCGTGTTCGGACTGATCGCGACCGGAGCGACGTCTGGATGGCTCCACCTCGGGTTCTTCGTCTTCTCGCTGACGCTATGCGTCGTCGTCTGGTTCAACATGGTCAGGAACCTCAGGGGCATCGTCCGCCAGATCGACTACTCCAACCTGGGGGCCGTCCTTGGAAGCGACGAGAAGCTGACGAAGTACATCGCCACGTCGATAGCGCTCGGGCTCGTGATGAGCGCCTCCGTATGCTTCATGTTCCCGCTGCTATGGTACTCGTCGATACTGATCGCGCTCGCCTACGTCCTCTGGTTCATCTACCTGATGAAGGTCGTCTATGACCACACATGCTCCGATTCCAGGTACATCAGGATCACTCAGGACAAGTTCACCGGCAAGTTCAGCTCGTTCGACAGCACGGAGAAGAAGAACGGGATGATATCGCTGGACCTCGAACTAGAGTACAGGCAGAAAGAGAAGTAGTCGTGCTCATACTGCTGAACAGCCATCTATGACCTTTTGCGCAGTTCATCGAACCTTTCCAAAAGAAGGAATACTTGGGTCGAAGGATTGCATTCGCAATTCTTTAGGACCTTGCCCTGCCCAAGATGATGCTTGTTCAGCTTCTTCGCGTTCTCGATCGCGTCAGCTGTCGATCCTTCGATCATAGGGAAGACGTCCTTCGATTTGCAATAATCATGGATGTGCTTGGTGAGCACCTTGACCGCTTCCTCGCAGTCGTTGATCCGTTTATCGTGATATTCGAAATGAAGTATGAACCAAAGCTCGAAGCAGGGATTTGAAATAGCTATGTTCACCGGTCCCGCGATCCTGGTCGCTTCCTCTATCATCTCATCGGTGTTGTTGTCCGTATCGAAGACGCACCAAACCTCGTCCCCGTCCTCCAGATCGAGCTCCTCGTCCTCGATGACCTTTAGGCAGCAACGGACCATTCCGATCGCGTCTCGATCATGTGATGGCTTCACTTCGATATTCATGCGAAAGTTCTTACGAAGATCCAGGAAATACAGCCTTTCGGTCCTTTCCCCCTCGCATATGACGAACAACCGCTTCCTCGGTCTCCTGACCGATGTCCTTCTAGAGTGCCTTAATGTCACACCACCCTTCCCTGTATGAACGGAAGTGCACCGTATCTTCCAGTCAGATATCCCTTCTCGATATCCCTGTCCTTCCTTTCGCTGAACTCATCGAGAGAGTACAGCCTGGTGGACCCCGAATCAGCATCCTTCTCCGTGAACCATATCTGGTCCCTACGGAACAACTCCTGATCCAGAAGATCGACATCGTGCGATGTGAAGATGAGCTGCGCACCTTTCCGGTTCTGTTCAGGGTCGTTGAACAGCCCGATCAGAAATGCTGTTAGGAAGTGATGGAGCTTGACCTCCAGCTCGTCATAGATCACGACCCTTCCGTTCTGCAGGGCGTCGATCCAATACCCGATGAGCGTGAACAGTCTTTTCGTCCCTTCGGATTCCTCCACCAGCGGCAGTTCCTTGATCTGGGGCTTCCCGTCCGGGCCGACCACGCGATGCTTCATCCTAATATCATTAGTCCTTAACTTCCCTTTTACCTGGCCAAGCAACGGCTTCCACTCATTGGGCATCTGGTTGATCATGAGGTTGAACTCATCCTCCGACATCTCCTTGACGTGGGCATCGATATCCACGATCCCAAAGTCCGCCGCGGACATCGATCTCATTATGGACTCCCGGGACTCCTTGGACCTTTCCATTACTTCCAATGTGTACCTCTCGTTCTGAGGCTGGACCTCGATAGGGCCCATCACCCTCAACCTCTCCGCGAACCATTTGATCACCGGTACGGTCTTCCCATAGTTCATCTGGGTGGCTCGAGAAATATACAGCACGTTGTCCAGGGTCATCTCCGAGAGGAACTGCTGCTCCTTCCGATCGATCTTGAAGGTGAACTCCTTCCCGTACCTTTCGAACACAGTGGCCTTGCGGCCTTTAGGATAGTAGTATAGATGCTCCTCTGTTATCTGGGATGCGTTGAACTTCAGACCATAGGTGTACTCGGTCCCGTCCTCGACGAAATCGACCTCGAATGATGTTGGCTCGTTCTTACATCCCTCTGAGAACTTGAACGGTACGAAAGGAAGCCGCACACCCTTCTGAAAGTTATGGGAATTGAGGACGATGAACTGCATGACCGCTAGGGCGGCGATGACATTGGATTTTCCCGATGCGTTCGGTCCATATATCGCGGCAGTTCTCAGCACCCTTTCATCATCAGGAGAATGATAGGATATGACATTGTCTGGATGGCTCGGATCGCTCGATGCGGCCAAGCTCAGCGTCACTTCCTCCCTGATAGACTTGAAATTTGATACCCTGAATTCAATTAACATAGAAATCCCCAATTTTAAATCGAATTCTTGTGAATTAATCACAATATTAACTATTTAATTCAATTTATTCGTCATATATTGAATGATACGGTCGAAACATCATTCAACTCAACGTCCGTTCCTGTATCTCAGAAGCTCGGTCCAGAACACCGGCGTCAGCACGACGAGCACGCTCACGAACTCGAGACGGCCTGCCCACATGTCGAAGATCAATACCGCCTTGGCGAGACCTGGCAGCGAGCCGAACGAGCCCATCGGGCCGAGTTCGCCTATGCCGGGGCCGCAGTTCGACAGCGTCGTGACGGCGGCGCTCGCCGATACGAGCGGGTCGATGCCCATGAACATCAGCGCGACGATCGAGACGATTGCCGTCAATGCGTAGCAGAGAAGGATGGCTATGAGCGAGGTGACCGCCTCCTCCCGCAGCGGCCTCCCGTCGAGCTTGATGCTGAACAGTGCCCGAGGATGCACCGCCTTGTACAGGACGGAGCGTATGAACTCCCAGGACAGGAGGAATCGGGCGATCTTCATTCCTCCGGAAGTGGACCCCGTGCAGCCCCCGATGGCCATCAGGGCGAAGAGAAGGAACACCGCTGCCCTGTCCCAATTGATGAAATCGACGGTCGAGAACCCTGTAGAGGTCATCACGGTCGTCACCTGGAAGGACGCGGCGCGCAGGTTCTCCCCGAAGGTGGCCAATGACCCGTCCCATATCACCGCTGTCACGAACGCAATGGATGCGATGGCCATGATCACGTACGCCCGGAACTCCCCGCTCTGCCAGTACGTTCTTAGCCTTTTCGTCGTAACGACGCGGAAGTGAAGGTAGAAGCTCGTCCCTGCCAGGAACATGAACGCGATCACTATCCATTCGACCATCGCGCTGTCGAAGAAAGCGATGCTTTCAGGATGGGGCGAGAAACCTCCGGTCGAGATGGTCGAGAAGGTGACGGTAAGAGCGTCGTAGATGCCTATACCGGTGAAAAGAAGAAGGAGGAAGCAAGCACCGGACAGCCCGAGATAGATGACGTGGAACTTGCGCACCTCATCCTTGATGCGCATCGTGAAGCTATGGACCTCGATCCCGCCGGGCATCTCGTTCCGGGTAAGGTTCCTTCCCCCGATCCCGAGCATCGGCAGGATCGTGACGAAGATCATGATGATCCCCGCGCCCCCGAGCCACTGCGTCAGGCTCCTCCAGAACAGCAGGCTCTTCGGCCATGAATTTATGTCCCCCATGATGGACGCGCCGGTCGTCGTGAACCCGCTCATCGTCTCGAACAGCGCGTCCAGCGTGTCCATCCCGAACATGACGAACGGGATCGCTCCGAATATCATCACCATGAGCCAAGCGGTCGTCACGAGGAACATCGCCTCGACCGGGCGTATCCTATCGGCGGCCCTGTAGCGGAGCGTGAGCACGATGCCGACCATGCCGGTCAGGGCGAACGAGTATATCCAGGGACGAAGGTCCTCGCCGTACCAGTATGCGGTGGCGAGCGGAAGCAGGAAGGATATGGACATGTAGCACGATAGCAGGCCGAAGATGTTGGCGATCGTGTTCTTCCTCCTGGCGATCCTGTCTAGGAACTTGTAACGGTCGAACCCGACCTTGCCGAGGCGGTAACGGAACTCCCGCCTGACGTTCCTGATCCGCTTCCCCCTCGCCAATTCAAGGCCCCACTGGTATGTGCGCCCGGAACAATCTTTCCAGGCGAGGTATGTCGGCTATGACCGCGTATACGAGCACGAGGTCCCCCTCCTTCAGCACCGTCTGCGCCACGGGGATGAACGTCTCCCCCTCCCTCTGTATCATCGCGATGATCGAACGCTCGGGCAGATCGATGTCTGCCATCGCCCGGTCCTTCACCTTGCTTCCCTCGGTCACCTTCACGCTGAAGAACTCCTCGGTGGAGGAGTTGAGGGACAGCATGACCTTGAACTCCGGCGCCGTGAGGTGAAGTATCTCGTTCGTGACGACGTCGTAGAATCCGAAGGCCGCGTCTATCTCCTTCATGCAGAAGACGTCCTCGTAGTCCCTCCTCGTGTAGAGCGAGACGACCTTTGGCGCCCCCAGGTGCCTGCCGATGAGGCATGCCAGCAGATTGGCCTCCTCGTCGTCCCTGACGCTTATCAGCGCATCGACCATGTTGACGTTCTCGTTCTGCAGGACGGCGGGGTCAGAGCCGTCGCCGTTGATTATCGTCGTTCGGTCCAGCCTCTTAGAGAGCCTCTCGCACCTCCTCTCGTCCTTTTCTATCAGCTTGACGGACGCCTTCTCCTTCTCGAGCATCCTGGCCAGTGTCTCCCCGACCATGCCGCCGCCGACGATGATGAAGTCCTTAGGGCGGCGGATGCGGCCGAGCATCCTGTCGAACTCGATGATGCCGTTGCTCTTGCCGACGACCGTGACCTCGTCCCCGACGACGAGGAAGTCCGTCTCGTTCGGCATGATGATGTCCTCCCCTCTGTGAATGACCACGATCTTGCAGTCGGGCGGGAGCAGGAGGTCCTTGAACGGGATGGCCGTCATGTACCGGGCGCTCTCCCTGACCGCGAACCTCGCCAGCTCGGCGCCGATCGGTCTCAAGCTATCATATCCGACCATGTTCTCCGTGGTCACCACGCGGAACATCATATCGGCGATCAGATGCTCCGGCGATATGGCATGGTCGACCGCCATGAACCCCTTCAGCGTTGTAGGGTCGAGGTAGTCCGAGTTCCTCACGCGGGCCACGGTGACTATGTCATTCTTGATCTGCTTGGCGACCATGCACGCGAAGATGTTCACCTCGTCATAGGCCGTCACTGCCAGGAATAGGTCCGTGTCCGGCTTTATGACGCCCTTGAGCACCTTCGGATTGGCCCCGTTCGCGTTCAGCGTGCCGACGTCGAGGTTCTCGACGATATATTCGTACCTTTCCTCGTCGTCCTCGATGACCGTGACCACGTGGTTCTTGGACAGTGTCTTGGCTATCGAATACCCGATCGTCCCAGCGCCGATGATGACAACTTCCATGGAGCACCTCTAAAACGAGATGTGGATGGGGCTCATGGTTAATCGTTGTTGCGGCCATCGGGCGTGATTGGGGCCATCGTCATGATCGCTTCGCCGTCCTCTTCCCGTTCTTCGATATCTGCTCCATGTCCCTCAAGGCGATGTCGACGAACCTGTTCACGAAGAAGTCGAGTACCGTCCCGCTGCTGACGATCGCCCGATGGCCGCTGCCCTCTTTGGACAGGATCATGGAGATGTCGCGGTCGCACACCAAGAGCATCTCCACGTCGAACTCGGCGTTCTTCGCCATGAAGTCCTTCTCCCCCTTCATCCAGGGCTGGGGGGCGTCCAGGATCCCTTCGTCGAACTTGATCAGCTTCGCCTTTCCCAGGAGCCCCGTGAAATCATCCGACCTATGGGTGAGGACGACAATGACGGATTTCTCCTCCGACGCCTTGGTTATCTGCTTTGCGTACCTAATCAGATAGGCCGTGCTCAGGTTGATCACTATGACCTCTTTCTTCGCCGAGTCGAGCATCTCTAAGACCTTGTGGTCTATGGCCCATTCGCCCTTTATCGTCCAGATGGGGTTGTCGCGCTTCTCGGCCTTCTTCCCGATCTCGTTGAGCGCCTTGACGACCTCGTCCTTCGATCTCCTGATCTCTTCCAGGAGATGGCTCAGCGCTTCCGAAGGGTCGTTGGCGCGATAGCATCTTGGAAGCGAGTTCCCGACCTCGACGAACCCCTTCTGCAGCAGACGCTCCATGACGTCGTACGCCCTTGACCGCGGCACCTTGCTCTCATCGCTTATCTCTTTGATGGTCCCCTCACCGAGGGCGACCGTCGCGATGTATGCCTTGGCCTCGTACTCGCTCAGGCCAAGCTTCACAAGATGCTCTATTATCTCCGTCATGTCACTCCAGTAGTAACAACATATCTATAAGGGTTATCGATATTGGGCGCATCAATCTCAACTTGGGTGGGGATCGTCAAAATGGCAATGTTTGATAGATTAGCGAACGTCGTTACAAAGAGATACAAGCTCATCATCGTGATCTGGGCGATCATGCTGCTGGTCAGCATCCCGGCCATGATGATGGTCGGGGACGTGGTCAAATATGATTCTGACATGTCCGACACCAGCAACAGCGAGTCGGCCAGGGCCGCCAAGATCGTCGACGAATATTTCCCGAGCTCCGTCGCGAACGGAACGCTCCTGATAGTGCTCCAATCGGATGACATGACCGATGCCGAGGCTCGGGACTTCGTCATCGAGCTTCAAGAACGCCTCAGCAACGGGGACATCGATTATCTGGAGAGCGTGAACACGATCTACTCGTACTCTGAGCAGGTCATGTTCGGCGTGATCATGCAGCTTGGGCCTGCGATGATCAGTGCCGAGGCGGGAGTGAACCAGAGCGCGTTCATGCTGTACGGGATACCGGAGATGCACGTTCAGAACTGGAACATGTACGGCACCGATATCGAAGCGTACGACGCTACCATGGTCCAGCTGGGATCCTATCTTTCCGGATATGACGATAACACGACCGCGGCCGCGTATGCGTACTACAACGCCTTCGCCGCAGCTTGGAACTCGTCCTCGGTCCTCGACCCGGTCGAGCGCGCCGACGCGTCGGTCAACGCCGCCGCACCCGCCCTGATCGATAGCCTTCCACTGGGGGCGTCCGAGAAGGCGATGATGCTGGCTGTCCTAAGCTCCTTCGACATGAGCACGTTCAACGACCCCTCGATCATCCACTCGTTCACGCTGGAAATGATCGGCAATGAAGCGGGCATCACCGATACGAACTTCCTCGAGGCGGTCTATGACCTCGGTCCCGATTACCAGTATGAGGATGTCGCCGCGCACGCCAGGTCCATCGTCGCTAACAGCACGATCGATTCATATCCGGTCCCGATCCCTTCGTCATTGATAAGCGGCTTCATCTCCCCGAGCAACGGGACGATGCTGATCATGATGTCGTTCAGCATCAGCGAGACGTACACCACCAGCGACGGGAGCACACCATTGCCTGACCAGGTGGCGGAGATCAGGTCGATCATATCGGACGTAAAGGACGAGACCGGTTACCCGGTCACCACGTACGTCACGGGCATGGCCGCCATATCGCAGGACATGAAGACCAGCTCCGAGGACGAGCTCTCGTTGATCGAACCGATCACCATAGTCGTCATCGTCATTCTGATGGGCCTGTTCTTCAGGACGGTCGTCGGACAGTTCCTTCCGCTGGGAGCGGTCGGAGTTGCGATCGGCGTCAGCCAGGTGATGATATTCTTGCTGGCATCGTTCGTCATGGACGTCGACTACATGATCAGCACGATGGTTTTCGCCATCCTGATGGCGGTAGGCACTGACTACTCCATCTTCATAATAACGCGTTACCGCGAGGAGCGCATCAAGGGTGCCCCGCGGGAGCAAGCCGTCCATACGGCCGTCGTCTGGGCAGGCGAATCGGTCGTCACCAGCGCGCTCACGGTCATCATCGCCTTCATGGCGATGGCCACGGCGGACTTCAGTTTCATTAAGTCGATGGGGGTGATCATGACCGGCGCGATCGTCATCGCACTGCTCGTGGCGCTGACCCTGATCCCGTCGATCCTGATGTTCTTCGGCAACAGGATGTTCTGGCCAACGACCGGGAAGAGGTGGGACAGCTTCGTCAAGACGGTCATGGAGAAGAAGAAGGCCGGGAACCACGGCTACTTCCACAGGGCCGCGACGTTCTCCGTCAACCACGCGAAGATGATCCTGGTCCTCGCGATCGTGCTCACGGTCCCTACGACGTACATGTACGTCACCGCCGAGACGAGCTTCGACTTCATCGGAGCGATGGGCGAATCGGAGAGCATCGACGGGATGAAGGCGATGACCGACGACTTCGGCGCAGGGGCGATCATGCCCACCCAGATAGTGATCGTCGGCGACACTGTCGTATACGACGGGACATCGTTCGACATCGCATATATGGACGCGGTGAGCAATATCACCGCCGTCATAGCTGGCGAATCGATGGTATCGAAGGTGACCAGCGTCACCGACCCGTATGGCTACGGTTCGGGATTCGATTACCACGACCTCGATTCGTACAGCGAGGATGAGAGGGCGCAGTACCTCTCGGCCATGCTCTCGTTCATAGGCAACGACAACAAGAGCCTGATGTTCACCGTCATCCTGGACGAGCAGCCTCAGAGCGCGGATGCGGTCGCATTCGTTCCGGACCTCAGGCAGGACATGGTCGAGGCGATGGACTCGCAGCCGGCGATGTCCGGCTCGGAGATACTGGTCGGCGGAACGACCGCCGCCCTGTTCGACACGAGCGAGAGCACCGCGAAGGAGTTCAGCTCCATCGAGATCCTGGTCATCATCGGCATATTCGTCGTGCTGATGCTCGTGCTAGGCTCGCTGCTGCTGCCGGTCTTCGCCCTCATCTCGATAGCGATGAGCATAACATGGGCGTTCTCCCTGACCTATATCGTCTTCGGCGTCTGGCTAGGACTTCCGGTCCTGTGGATAATACCGCTGATACTGTTCGTCATGCTGATGGGCATAGGGATGGACTACAACGTGTTCATCCTGACCCGCATCAGGGAAGAGATCCACAAGGGCAAGGAGACCAAGGAGGCGGTCGTGTCGGCCGCCGACTGGACCGGCGGTATCATCACCGTGCTGGCCCTGATCATGGCCGCCGCATTCGGAGCATTGATGCTTTCGAGCAACGCAATGCTCCAGGAGTTCGGTTTCGCCCTGATGGTCGCCGTGCTTCTGGACGCCATGGTCGTCAGGACGTACATCGTGCCTGCAGCCCTCACCGTGATGGGCAAGAAGGCATGGTGGGCACCTGGCAGGCTCCAGCGTGTAGGCCGCAAGGAGAAGATGGCGAAGAAGGACGAGCAGCAGAAGAACGACTGAACGCCTTTCCAAAAGCGGCCTGAGAAGGTCACTCCCTTAATCTTTTTTTTTATGAAATCGTATATTTATTGAATGCGTAAATAAAAAAATAGAAAGGGATGGGATGTTTAAAAGTGGCCTGACGCCAATCGTTCATTTGGAGAAAACGAGGCGATCAGACCATGCGATACGTAGGACTCGACGTACATAAAGAATTTTGTCAGGCAAGCGTGCTG
>JAJFUT010000108.1 GCA_021372315.1 Methanobacteriota archaeon | reverse complement strand
CCTCAAGAGGAAGGTGCTCGGCTGCGCTGCGATAGGGCTTTTGCTGATAACCTTCGTCCCAATTCCGATAGCGACAGTGCTTCCGGACTACAGTTACGACGTCGATCTTCTAGGGACGAACGATGTGACCGTGGCCGCAGGTTCCTCGGTCACGTTCTCCATCATGATCAAGAACACCGGGAACACGAACTACACGGTCGAGATGCAAGTAATGGACCTGCCGATGAGCTGGAACGGCGGAATATATCTGCACGACACAGGGCCGGCAAATTCGACGGACCATCTGAAGTTCGATCTTGCATACAAGACATCGGCGACGGTCGATATGACGTTCAATTTGGCGGTCGACGAAGAGCCAGGCGCGCATTACCTGATCGTCGAGATCGTCTCGATGGATTCGAGCGGGGATGAACAGGAACCTATGAGCCAAACGTTCCTCGTCAATGTCGCCTGAGGACCGAATAATGCCTGGTCAATGACCTATGGACCCTCTGAGAATGTCTCTGCTCGAGCGTAAGCCCTTCAGGGATCGGGACGTCCTTGGGGAATACGACGCCGAGCGCCCCTCCTGTCCTGAGCGCATCCCTCATGGAGGTCATCGACCTCCCGTAGAGCGAATCCAATGCCTCTCGGTTCGTGCTCGTCGCCCTTCCGTACGGCGGGTCCGTAGCGATGCCGTCGAGATCGCCGAATCGGGATGCCACATCGCCGATGTCCATGACCTCCAGGCGTTCGACCTTCAGTCCGAAGTGGTCCAGGTTCTCCCTGCATCCTTCTATCATATCTGGGGACAGGTCCGAACCGTACACCTTCATGCCTAGTACCGCCGCTTCGAGCAATACGCCCCCTGTGCCGCAGAACGGGTCTAGGATCGAATCTCCGGTGCGGAGGCCTGTCATGTTGATCAGAGCCCTCGCGTATCTAGGATGAAGGGATATCGGCGAGAAGAACGGCCTTTCGCCTACCTTCCTTCGTTCGAACTGCATCCGATCGACCTCTCTCAGCTTCCTATGGAGCAGGAGTTTGTCGGAGGCGAATCCCCTGATCTCCACGTCAGGGTTGTCGAGGTCGACCTTGCGCCCAACCGTGAGCCTGTCGCCGATCATCTTCGTGAGCGAATCGGTCTCCCAGACGCCGGCGTGGTCCTGATAGCTCCGTATCCTTATCGCCATCGATCCATCGGGAAGGTCAGGGACGACAACGGTCGAACAGTCATCGACCACACCGAGGAACTCTCCGGCCCTTCGGGTCAGCGCAAGCCTATCGACGACCTTGTCAAAACAGGAATGGGGCAGGGACATGACCGCATATCCCGGCCCCGAAAGGATCGTTTGGAACGCCCCCGCTTCCGCACGGACGGTGGATTCGAGCTCCGCCAATGGCATCGTCGGGTGTTCTCCCGACAGCTCGAAAAGGTACTGCCGTACTTCGCTAGGGTCCATCTGTTGACGGTGAGGGCGCTTAGTCTCTTATACCTTCTTCCGAGACCGTTAGGACGACCTCTGCCTCTGGCAGGTTCGGAGAATCCACCAGGCGGGCGATGCGCTTTCCGCCTTTGCTCTTGCGGAGATACAGACGGAACGTAGAGGCGTGTCCGACTATATGACCGCCGACCGGTCTCGTCGGGTCGCCGAAGAAGGCGTCAGGCTTCGCTGCCACCTGGTTCGTCACCGCTATGACCGCGTTGTTGACGTCCGCGAACCTCAGCAGGTCGTGCATATGCTTGTTGAGCAATCCCTGCCTCTCGGCCAATGTCCCGCGCCCGACGTACTCCGCCCTGAAGTGGGCCGTGAGGGAGTCGACTATCATCAGGCGGATCGGCGTCTTGAGCGC
>JAJFUT010000021.1 GCA_021372315.1 Methanobacteriota archaeon | reverse complement strand
CATTTTCGAAAATGCTAGACCGGTCACCCGACGCGGCCGGTCACATACGAGACCGTCTTCGGGTCCGAAGGGTTCGTGAAGATCCTTTCGGTCTCGCCAAACTCAACCAGCTTGCCAAGCCACATGAACGCCGTCATATCGCTCACCCTTGCGGCCTGCTGCATGTTGTGGGTGACGATGACCACCGCGAACTCCTCCCGGAGGCCCCTCATGAGGTCCTCTATCTTCATCGTCGCGATGGGGTCCAGGGCAGAGCAGGGTTCGTCCATCAGCAGAACGTTCGGACGCATGGCTATGGCCCTGGCGATGCAAAGTCTTTGTTGCTGTCCTCCGGACAGGTTCTCCGCTGGTTCGTCCAGCCTGTCCTTCAGCTCGTCATGCAGCGCCGCCTTTTTCAGCGACGCGAGCATCGATCTTTCCAGAAGATCCTCGTCCCTGATCCCGGCCGCCTTCAGCCCATAGGTGACGTTCTCCCTTATCGAGAAGGGGAACACCGTGGGTTTCTGGAATATCATGCCGACCTTCCTTCTGAGGTCTATGAGGTTGATGTTCTTTCCTAGGATGTTGCGCGAGCCGATCTCGATCTTGCCTTCTGCCTTCGCGCCTGCGATGCCGTCGAACATCCTGTTCATGCAGAAAAGCATGGTCGATTTCCCGCATCCGGAAGGGCCTATGATCGCCGTGATCCTCTTTCGGGGGATCTCGACATTTATGTCCTCCAGCGCCTTGTTCTCTCCATACCAGAAGTTCAGGTTCGAGATCCTGATGGCGATATCGTCCTCAGCGGTACGGGGCACAATGAACAGGCAGGGTGCTTGTCCTGATAAAGAAAGCCTCATTTCAATCATTACAGTATATAGACAGAATGTCGGCCTCCATCGCCAGGCAGGACCTCTCAATCATCATGGTCGCGGTCCTTCCCCTTGAAGAAACAGGCGTCGAGCTCGCAGGCCGTGGCCTCGAGCTGGATCGTCACGTGGGAGAAATCGAACCTGTGCCTAAGGACCTCCTCGCATTCCCTGAGGACGCAGGAGCACGCGCTGATCGGCCTGTCCTCGACGACGACGTGAGCGCTGATGGCATGGATGCCCGAGGAGAGCGTCCACATGTGTATGTCGTGGACCTCGATGACCCCTTCGACCTTGAGCAGCGCATCCCGGACCTCCTCGGCCTTCACGTGCCCGGGCGCGAACTCGAGCAGGACGCTCATCGAGTCCTTCACGATCCCGACGGCGCTGTACATTATCACCAGGCCGATCACCGCCGATATGACCGGATCTGCGATGGTCAGATCATAGAGGTAGATCAGGATGGCCGCGACGATGACGCCGACGGACGATAACAGGTCCCCCGCTATGTGAAGGAACGCCCCCTTCACGTTCAGGTTCTCGTGCGTACGCCCTCTCAGCACGGAGAGGCTGATGATGTTGGCGACGAGCCCGACCAGCGCAACGCCGAGCATGAGCGGGGCCTCGATGTCCTGCGGGTCGTTGTATCTCTGGTACGACTCGAAGAGGATGTAGCCGGATATGGCGATGAGCGCGATGCCGTTCAGCAACGCTACGACTATCTCGACGCGCAGGTACCCGAACGACTGGCGCTCGGTCGATTCCCTCGTGGCGATGATGGCCGCGGCGAGGCTCAGCGCGAGCGCGAGGGCGTCTGTGAACATGTGGCCAGAGTCCGACAGCAAGGCCAGCGAACCGGAGAACCATCCTCCGACGAGCTCGAATACGGCGAAGCTGCAGGTGACGGCAAACGCGAAGACGAGCGGCTTCGTCACGGACCTGCCGTTCGGCAGATGCCCGTGGCCGTGTCCTCCGCGGTCATGACCTTCGCCTTCATCTTCCATCGATGAGGTAGCTAACGAGCTTGGATAAGTCGTTTTTGCCGGAAATCGTATAATATGTTGAAACGGGATGTTCAGGCGGTGTCTTCATGAAAAGGTCGATCGGGGCAAGGACGGTCATGTACCCAACGCCGGTGATGGTAGTTGGTACCTACGACGTAGATGGGAAACCGAACGCAATGGTCGCGGCATGGGGCGGGATATGCTGCTCCGTGCCACCCTGCATCTCGGTGTCCCTGAGGAAGGCGACGTACACCTACGAATGCCTCATGGAGCGGAAGGAGTTCACCATATCCATCCCTTCGAAGAATTATGTCGAGGAGGCCGATTACCTGGGCCTGGCCAGCGGAAGGGACACCGACAAGTTCAAGGACACTCACCTCACGCCTGAGAGGGCGGAGCACGTCAACGCCCCGTTCGTGAAGGAGTTCCCCGTCTCGATAGAATGCAGGGTCATCGGCATTCACGAGCTGGGCCTTCACACGCAGTTCATCGGAGAGATACTGGACGTGAAGGTCGAGGACGATTGTCTGATCGACGGCACCCCTGACACCGATAAGATCGGCCCGTTCCTCTACAGCCCCGGCAACTCATCGTACTTCGCCACCGGCGAGTTCCTAATGAAGGCCTTCACCTGCGGGAAGAAGTTCATGAGGAAATGAGATGAACTGGATCGCTCCACTGGAGCACGACCCCGTGCCGGACCTCCTCTTGTCATCGGAGATGCCGATCAAGTTCTTCGCGAGGAGAGACCTTCAAGGGGAGGGCGGGCTCAAGAAGTAGATACTTTGGGACCTGCCCGAGCCCCGCTCGCTGTTCCGCTCGCAAGGTAAGGACGGCTCCTGGATCTATAAAGCGAAGAAGGGGGCGTCGTTGCTGGGCGAGAACTACGAACATCTCGAGACATACAGGAACCTCTCGATCCTTGTTGAGTGTTACGGCCTCACGAGGGACCATCCCGGCTCAGCGGCGGCGGTGGAATACCTGCTGAGCCTCCAGTCGGACGAAGGGGACATACGCGGCATCTACGCGGACCAGTACTCGCCGAACTACACGGCCGCATCGCTTGAGATGATGGTCAAGGCCGGCTACGCGAACGACCCGCGCGTGCTGAAGGCGTACGAACGGCTCCTGAGCATCCGCATGGACGATGGCGGCTGGGCCATACCGATGAGGACGGCCGGGGTCATGACGCTCAAGGAGGCCATGGCCAAGGGCACGGTCCGGCCGGTCCTGTCGAGGCCGTCCTCCCACTGGTGCACCGGGATCGTCCTGAGGGCGATGGCTGCGCATCCAAGGTACGACAGGTCCGTCGAGGCGGTCGAGGCGGCGATGTTCCTCAAATCGAGGATGTTCAAGGCCGATCCGTACACGGACAGAAGGGCGCCCTCCCATTGGGTCGGATTCTCATATCCGTTCTGGTACACCGACATCGTCTCCGCCCTAGATATGCTGTCCAGGCTGGAGATGCCCTTCGACGACCCGGACGTGAGCAGGGCCGTCATGTTCATGAAGGCGCTCCAGCAGGACGACGGTTCGTTCAAGCTCGAACTGCTTCGGTCCGGACGACCCGACGGGCAGAGATGGGTCTCACTGGCGTTCTGCCGTTCCATGAGAAGGTTCCACGGCCACAAGTTACTCGAATCTTAAATAGGCGTTTGCCAGATTCCTACCTATGAGCTTTCAAGTGAGGTTCTTCCCGAAGAACGTCGACATCACGTTGGACGCGCCCGCCACGGTCCTGGAGGCGGCGTTCACCGCGGGTGTCGAGATCAACAGCGCCTGCGGCGGCAAGGGGGATTGCGGCAGATGCAAGGTGCTGGTCGAGGGGAAGGCCGAATCGCATCACTCCGACAAGATATCCAAGGAGGACTGGAACAGGGGATGGAGGCTCGCCTGCACGACGAGGCTGACGGGGGACACCGCCGTGTTCGTCCCCGAGGAATCGAGGGTAGGGGACCTCCAGATATACGAGAGCTTCACGGCCGGAGAGGTCTCCGAGATGACCCCGCTCACCACCGCCAACTACGTCGAGGTCCCGCCGCCAACGCTGGACGACAATCGGGGCGACGTCGAGAGGGTCTGCGCGTCGCTAGGTCTGGACGACGGTGCGTTGCACATCCCGCTCGACATGCTTAGGGACCTCCCTAAGATCGTCCGCGACAGCGGTTGGAGGATAACCGCCATGGTCGACAGGACGGGCCGCCCGACGCTCCTGGACATCAACAACTGGGACACATCTGGTCGAAACTTCGGCATAGCGCTCGACATAGGGACGACGACCGTCGTCCTGGCGCTCGTGGACCTGAGGACCGGAAAGGTCGTCGCCCAGGCATCTGACTACAACAAGCAGATCATGTGCGGCGAGGACGTCCTCGCCCGCATAGCGTTCGCGGAGGACGGGGGCCTGGAGAGGCTTCGCCAGCTGATACTCGAGAGCATCGATTACCTCATCTCGCAGGTCGTCATCCTCTCCGAGGTCTGCCGGCCGGACGGCCGGAAGGTCTGCAGGGAGGAGGTCACGGCCATGGCCATAGCTGGCAACACCACGATGGTGCACCTGCTCATGGGCCTGCACCCGAAGCAGATCAGGTACGATCCATACGTCTCGGTGACGAACGTTCCGCCTGTCTACAAGGCCAAGGAGCTTGACATCAAGATACACCCGGAGGCGCCGATCTATTTCGTCCCCGGGAGGGCCAGCTATGTCGGCGGCGACATCGTCGCGGACGTGCTGTCCAGCGGGATGCACCTATCGGACAAGGTATCGCTGCTCATCGACGTCGGAACGAACGGCGAGGTCGTCCTCGGGAACAGGGACTGGATGGTCTCCTGCTCCTGCTCGGCCGGTCCCGCCTTCGAAGGGGGGGAGGTCGCTTCCGGGATGAGAGCGATGACCGGGGCGATCGAGAAGATATCGATAGACAGGGACCTGAACGTCACGTACAGGACGATCAGGGACGACAGGCCCAGGGGCATATGCGGTTCCGGCCTGATCGACGCGGTATCGGAGATGTTCGCGAGGGGCATAATCGACAAGAAGGGGAAGATCCAGATCGCCAACGGAGATCGCGTCCGCGACACGGGCGACGGGAAGGAGTTCGTCATAGCGTTCTCCAAGGAGACCAAGGAGGCGTCCGTAAGCCTGGCGATGAAGGCGAAGAGCGGCATCTGGGGAGCGAAGACGGTCCAGGGAAAGGAGATCACGATCACGGACGGCGACATCCTGAACATCATAAGGACGAAGGCAGCGCTCTACGCGGCGTGCGACGTCCTCCTGGAGAGCATGGAGATGAGGTTCGATGACGTCGAGAAGGTGTACATCGCCGGGGGCTTCGGCAACTACATCGACATCGAGAAGGCGATCAACATCGGTCTCCTGCCTGATATCCCGAGGGACAGGTTCACCTTCCTCGGCAACGCCGCCCTGGGGGGAGCGTTCATGACGCTGCTATCGAGCGAGAAGAGGGCGGAGGCGCTCGCGGTCTACGAGAAGATGACGTACCTGGAGCTGACGACGAGCAACGCGTTCTTCGACCGTTTCACGTCGTCGCTGTTCCTCCCGCACACCGACATCGAAAGGTTCCCGAGCGTCAAGAGCAGAGCCCCGTGATCGTCCTGATCGGCCACTTCTTCGTGACGGTCTCCGCGACCAAGGCCTGAACGGCCATCGTTCCGTCGAAATCGTTAAATCAGCTCACAGATTGCTGAACCTCATGGATTGGAACTGCGCGCCGACCTGCATAGGGTCGCTCCCCCACAAGGACCCAGCGAAGGCGTTGGACCTCATCACCTCGGCCCTGAAGGAGATACCTTTCTGGCCGCAGCTCCCGGCGATGGGGTTCGGGGAGAACATGTACGCGCAGTTCTCGACGAAGCTGCCAGGCGTCAGGATCGATGCCGAGTCGAAGAAGGTCGTCGTCGATCTGGACGATTACGATCCAGAGAGGTTCTATACGGCCGTCATAGAGGAGAACGTCGATTTCTTCGCTTACGACGAGGAGAACTTCCACGGTTTCTACGAGCTCATGAGGAGGACGCTCTCCCCCGGCATCAAAGCGGTGAAAGGGCAGGTCACGGGGCCGATCAGCACGGGCCTGCAGATATTCGACCAGACGGGCAAGTCCGCCCTCTACGACGATTTCTACGGCGAGATTATAAGGAAGGACCTGAACCTCTGCGCGAAGTGGCAGGAGAGCAAGCTGAAGGAAAAGAACGGCAACGTCATAATGTTCCTGGACGAGCCGTCGCTCTCTCTCGTCGGCACGCCCTTCGCTCCGATCTCGAGGGACAACGTAGTGCTGTGGATCGACGAGGTGCTTGACGGACTGAGATGCGTGAAGGGCCTTCATTGCTGCGGCAACACAGACTGGCCGATGGTGCTCTCCACGAACATCGATCTCCTTTCGTTCGACGCATACAGCTACGCGTTCTCGATAGCACTCTATCCGAAGGAGGTCAAGGCGTTCCTCGACAGGGGAGGCGTCCTCTCCTGGGGGATCATCCCGAACATGGACTCCAAGCTCGAGAAGGAGAGCGTGCCCTCGCTCGTCAAGAGGCTCGAGGAAGGGATCGACCTCATGGTCTCCAAGGGCATCGATCGCGAGACGATACTGAGGCAGTCGATGCTGACCCCGCAATGCGGGCTCGGCGGTCTGGACGAGGCCCAGTGCGGCCGCGCTCTCGCTCTCCTCAACGGCGTTTCCGACTCGATCCGAAAGAAGCACCGGCTCGGTGAGTGAGATGGCCTTCGTAGTGGCCGTGGCCGGGAAGGGGGGCGTCGGCAAATCGACGATATCCGCCCTCCTCGTCAATGCTCTGGCAAGGCGCGCCGGCGAGGTCGTCCTGGCGATAGACGCGGACCCGAACGCGAACCTCGGCGAGAAGCTCGGCGTCAGGGTGGAGAGGACGATAGGCGACCTCAGGGAGGACCTCCTGAAGAGGGCGGACGAGCTTCCGGCGGGGACGAGCAAGCACGAGATCGTGCGGTACCAGATGCAGTTGGCCAAGGTCGAGGGCAGCGAGTTCGACCTTCTGACCATGGGCCGCCCAGAGGGGCCGGGCTGCTACTGCTACATCAACAACATCCTTCGAACGTTCATAGACGAGGCGATCGACGCCTACCCGTTCGTCGTCATCGACAACGAGGCGGGGATGGAGCACCTGTCAAGGCGGACGACGAAGCGTATGGACGCGCTAATAATGGTCTCCGACCCGACGAGGGTCGGCATCGAGACGGCCAAGCGCATCTCGGCCCTGGCCGATGAGATGGGCGTCAAGGTCGGGAAGAGGTACCTTATCATCAACAGGGTACAGGGAGAGCTCTCAGACGAGCTGAGGACCAGCATAGGCCCTTCGGTCACGGTCATCTATCTTCCGGAGGACGCCGAGATATCAAAGCTCAACTCAGCGGGCGCGTCCCTCGCTTCCGTTCCCGAGTCCAGCGAGCTCAGGAATAAGGTCCGCGAGCTGGCCAACGACCTTCGCTGATGCTCGATCATCATTATCTGATCGTTCATGCAATTCGGTCGACGGGATGCACGTCGATCGGAGGAGCTTCCTGTTCCCGACGAAGGACTCGAGGCATGGCAACTGGATAGTTTTCCTGATCGTATTGGTCACCGGAAGGGCCATCGTGCTCGTCTGGGTAGGGGACCATTCCGCGCACACCTTTTTGCTGATCTTCCTGTCTTCGATGCTGACGATGACATACGGCTTCCTGAGGCTCGTCGAGGTCCTCAACATGCCGGGCTTCAAGGTCAGGTACATGGTGCGTTCCGCGAACGTCATCTTCATGCTTCTCATACTGATCGGCGAGCTCTTCTGGACAGAGGTGATAGGTCAGACGCTGCTCGTGCTCGCCCTCCTGGCGATAGAGTTCAACCTCGTCTCTATGTTCCTCGAGCACAAGGGGAAGGACAGATGGCTCAGGCATCAGCTGAAACGCCTGGAAAGGAAGCCGAAGCGGTGAACCTACTGGTCGAGCCCCTTGAGGAACTTCGGCAGTCCGGAAGATTCCTTCGGCCCGACCACGACCTTCATCCCGGTGACCTCGTTCAGCTTCGCGGCCATCCTCGCCACCATACCCGGTATGATGAGCACGCCGCTCTTCGTCCTTGTCCGGGCGGAGGTCCCGACCAGCGCCTTGTTGACGCTGTCGGCCGTGAGCTTTCCGGCCGCATATGAGGTGAGCACGGAAAGCCCCTCGGTGTCGACCACCTGGAGCCAGACAGGCACCTTGCTCTTCTCCACGTCCGCCATCACGGTGAAGTACGTGAGCGAGAAGTTCGTCGTGAACATGATCGGCGACGTGTCGTTCGGCCCGTTGACGGCGTAAAGGTCCGGCTTGACCTGTATCGGCACCTGCGGGTCGGTATAGATGTTCTGCCTCAGGACGAAAAGCGGCAGCGCCTCTTCAGGCGCGAGCGAGCCGAACGAGATCACCCCGGCGTACTTCAGCGTAGCCACGGACGCGAACTGCATCTTGTCCTGCTCCGGCGCCTGGACGAATATCGGATGGCCGAGCCCCCTGAACGTCTTCTTCACGCTCAGCTTCCTGACGATGCTCGACCTCTCCAGCAGGGTCTTCAGGTCCTTCGCGTCGAAATCGAGGACGATGTTCTCGACGCCGGCGGCCTTGACCTTGGCGACCAGGTCCGCTAGCTCGTTGAGGTCCCCGGCCCTGACGACGAGGGGGCACTTCAGCTCCTTCGCCACGGCGGACATCTGGACGAAGTTGGTGTTATCGGCGCAGTGCAGCAGCGG
>JAJFUT010000020.1 GCA_021372315.1 Methanobacteriota archaeon | reverse complement strand
CTCACGACGGTCTAAACCCAGCTCACGATCCCTTTTAATGGGCGAACAACCCCACCCTTGGCAGCTGCTGCACCACCAGGATAGGGAGAGCCGACAGCGAAGTAGCAAGCCGCCAGGTCGATATGAACTCTTGCTGGCGACGACTCAGTTATCCCCAGGGTAACTTTTCTGTCATCAATCACCCCCATTTAGAAGGTTGATTGGTTCGCTAGGCCCTACTTTCGTATCGCCGATTCTTGTTGGCCGAACCGGCGTCAAGCTAGCTTTTACCCTTACATTCACCGGCAGATTTCTGACCTGCCTGAGCTAACCTTTGGGCGCGCTTGTTACATTTGTGAGCGCGTGGCGCCCCACCCAAACTGCCCACCTATCGGTGTCCTTCTCACGAAGTTAGTAATACAAATTCAAAAGAGCGGTGTTTCATCGTCGACTCGGAGTCAACCTAGCGGCTGATCCTGGGTAACGTCTCCCGCCTACCCTACACATTCAAGTTCATACTACAACAACAGGCTGCAGTAAAGCTCCATGGGGTCTTCGCTTTCAGGTAGAAGATACTGGACTGTGCGCCAGTAATGTTGGTTTCACCGGCTTCGTTGCGGGGACAGTAGAGCTCTCGTTGGGCCTTCATGCAAGTCGCCAATTAAGCGACAAGGTATTACGCTACCTTAAGAGGGTCATAGTTACCCCCGCCGTTTAACGGTCCTTCGTTCGGTTGAACCCGAGTTTGAGATACCGTCACTGGGCAGGCTTCAGCCACAATACACATCCTTTCGGACTTGCTGTGACCTGTGTTTTTATTAAACAGTCGGAGCTCCCTTGTTACTGAGACCAGCCATTTTCATGGCTGGCACCCCTTCTACCGAAGGTACGGGGCTAATTTGCCGAATTCCCTCGCAACGATTATCGCCGACACGCCTTAGACTTCTCATCTAGGGGCACCTGTGTCAGTTCTAGGTACGATCGAAATAGTTGACTCCAATAACGTTTTCATGGACACCAGAAATCGACTGAAGCGGGCTTACACCCGCCTGCTTGTGCTTTCTCAAAGTTCTCACCATTACGGTTCTTCCTAAGATTATACACTTGAACATCTAGACGAGGATGCTCAGTTTATCCCGATGTGTCAGTAGATTGGACAGAGACTATTTCGGCACAGGAATATTAACCTGTTTCCCTTTCATCATTTCCGATTAAGTAATGATTTAGGATCGGCTAACCCTCAGCTGACGAACATTGCTGAGGAACCCTGGCCCCTACGGCGGAATGGATTCTCACCATTCTTTGCTGCTACTCCCACCATGATCCTTATACAAACGCGGTCCACCAGACCTCACGGCCTAGCTTCGACCCACGCATGTCACCTTCTTACCAAATCACCTTGCGGTGTTCTACAATATCGGTATTCGGTTTAGCCCCGTCCATTTTCGGGGCCCGCAATCTCGACTGGTGAGCTGTTACGCTATCTTTAAAGGATGGCTGCTTCTAAGCTCACCTCCCAGTTGTCTTGGACTGCGGACGCCCTTTTAGTATTACACTTAACCGAAATTTAGGGACCTTAATTGCAGGCAGGGTTGCATTCCCTGATGGATCCCAAGTTTACCCCAGAGACCCTCACTCCCGGCTTCTACGATGGTTACAAGTTCGGAGTTTGACAGGCGACCGATCGATTTCTCGACCTAAGTCCCCAATCGGTGCTCTACCCCATAACCTACCTCCACCGAGGTCTAACTGCGATTAGTTTCAGAAGGAACCAGCTATTCCCAGCTTTGATTGACCTTTCATCCCTAGGCCCAGGTCATCCGAAAGATTTGCACATCATTATCGGTTCAGTCCTCCACCTTCCTTTCGAAAGGCTTCAACTTACCCAGGCATAGATCAACTGGCTTCGGGTATCCCTCCAATGACTCCAGGCGAGCGCACCTCGTCCCTCACCCTTGCGGGTTGCGGACTTGTTGGTTTCCCTCCGGCTCCGAGTTTTGAACTCTTAGCCTCGCCATTGAACAGAACTCCATGGCCCGTTATTCTAAACGGACGACAGAACATTGGTACGTCTTGCGACATCATCCCTTTCATGCCCTGTCAAAAAATAACCGACTGGTTTCAGGCTCTTTTAACCTCCCGTCAAGGGTACTTTTCAGCTTTCACTCACGCTACTATTGCGCTATCGGTCTAGAGACGTATTTAGGGTTGGAGGTAAATGTCCCCCTGCTTCTCACGCGATATCCAACGCATGATACTCTGGGTATCCGGAACTCATCTTTCTAAATTGCCCGTACGGGACTATCACCCTCTATGGTACTGCGTTCCAGCAGATTTCTGGTTGTTTAGCGAAGATGTAACCAGGCCCTACAACACCACATCTCCACTCCATTTCTGGAGCGGATTCAGTTTGCCCTGTGCCGCGTTCGATCGCCTTTACTGACGGCATCTCTATTGATTTCTTTTCCTGCGGTTACTAGGATGTTTCGATCCACCGCGTTCCCGACCATTACTGGTCATTCCGAAGAATGTGAAGTCACATTAGGTAATCATCGGATCATAGGCTTCTTGCACCTACCCGACGCTTATCGCAGCTTGACACGACCTTCTTCAGCGCTCTAGCCGAGCCATTCCCCAATCGGCGTAGCAATTCGCCGTTACTATTCTATATATGTCGGCTTAACACACGTCCAGGTTGCGTATGATCGGTATTCATTGAATCGTCAGGGCCTCTTCCTTTACCCCGAAACTCTCTACCACTTCCCCGGAGGATTATGCTCCCCGGGTGCATTAGCAATTATCACAGCCATATGTTAGTATGGCCGCGGTATTCCCCCCAATAATTGAAGGTATATTTATACGTTGTTCCTGTGTGTTTTTTACGCACACAGACAACGCGGTTCTCGCCCATTTCCGGCGAGCGAACCGGCTACCACCGACCTCTTATTTAAGGGTATCCATGCCTACTGGAGACATCGATTCAACACCCCTTTCTGTACAGTGGAAACTCTACTTAGCACGCTCATTGATTAATAAGTTTTCTTACTCTTTTCAATGCATTGAAAATGAACCGCGCCCGTCTTGCATATTATATCTAATAAGAGGCCTTTTTAACGAAAACAGGGACATCGTACAGATGGTCGCAGACATGGACTCCCAAATCACTTAATGAGGAGACCTTTTTCGGATATGATTCCGATGAATCGCCGATGATCGCACCAGCATGCCCCATTCTTTTGCCCGGCGGTGCGGTCCTGCCTGCTATGTAAGCGACGATAGGTCCATCATACCATCCCTTGATCGTCTCCGTTGCCAATTGTTCTTCGAGACCACCGATCTCCCCTATGAGCACGATGCAGTCCGGCCTTTCCTTCCGCAGCATACCATTGGCGATGCTGGCCATCGATGATCCTACGACCTGATCCCCTCCGATTCCGACCACTAGCGACTGTCCTATGCCGGCACTGGTCAGGCCATTGACGATCTCGTAGGTCAGGGTCCCGCTCCGAGAAAGCACGGCAACATTGCCTTTTTTGAAGATATGGTTGGGCATTATCCCTATCTTCAGACCAGTGGGGATCGCAAGTCCAGGCGAGTTCGGTCCGATCAATGTTATCCCTAATGTATCGGCTCGCCCCCTCATCTTCATGGCATCATGGATCGGAACGTGTTCCGTGACGACAACCAGCAATTCGATGCCCGCTTCCATGGATTCCATCGCGGCCTCAAGACAATGCTCTGCTGGGACGAAGATGGCCGAACTGTTGGCGTGGAACTTACGCACCACCTCACGCACGGTCTCGAACACAGGAATCCCGGACATTAGCTGTCCGCCCTTGCCAGGTGTCACGCCTCCGACGACATTCGTTCCGAACGAACGCATCTCGAGCGCGTGCCTTCCGCCCTGATGGCCAGTGATTCCCTGGACGATGACCTTGGCGTCCTTCCAGATGTCGATCATGACCTCGACCCCACGGCGATACGCAAGGCGGCGCAAGCCTCCTCGATGCTCGAATGGACGATGAGGCCAGCGTTCTCTAATATCATCCTTCCCTCGGATTCGTTGATCCCCCTTAGCCTGATGACGATCGGAACATCGAACATCTTTACACTCAATGCCGCCACGATCCCCTCGGCGACGACATCGCATCTGGTGATCCCTCCGAAGATGCATATGAAAAGTCCTTCGATTTTCGGAAGGAGGGTCCGGTCCCCCACGGTCGTGATCGCCTTAACTATCCTATCGGGGTCGTCAGCACCCCCTAGGTCCAGGAACGCACCTCCCCGGAGACCCGCGTCCCCTATCTCATCCAGGACGGACATTGTCAATCCGGCGCCGTTGGCAACCACCGCAACACCTTCTCCGAGGACTACGCCAGAGAACCCGTTCCTGCGGCACTCGGCCTCGAACGGCTCCCGCTCCCTGTCTACGTCCAGATCGAGCTCTGGATGGCGAAACAGAGAATCGTCGTTGATGATTACCTTTGCGTCGAGACAGACCTGGCCACCGTCGTTAATGATCAGAGGATTGATCTCGACGAGCTCGCAGTCGGATCTACTGAAGACGTTCCAGATCCTTTTCGAGGTCTCTTTGATCCCGGATGCGACACGGCCTTCCACGCCAAGGGACTCTATGGCCTCTTCAAGGTCATGAGATGTCATACCGTCAAAGGGGTCTAGCGGGATTTTCTTAATGTCCTTGGCATCAGTGGATTCTACTTCCATGCCACCCTTCCTGCTGATCACGAGGACGGGTCTGCCAAGGGAGCGATCGATGGTCATCGCCAGGTAGAATTCCATATCGTATCCTACGAATTCCTCGATTAGGACCGAGCGGACGATATGCCCCTTCACGTTCATCCCTGCGATGCTATCGAACGCGTCAAGAGCCTCTTCTGGACTGAGCGCCTTTCGAATAGCTCCGGCCTTCCCCCTGCCACCGATCGGGACCTGCCCTTTCACCATCAACGGAAACGACCAATCGCCCAAGGATCTGGCCAACGATGATCGGTCGTTGAACACATTGCCTCTAGGTACATCGAGGCCGTATCGCTGAAGGAGATCTTTCGCTTCGTGTTCAAGGAGGTTCATCGGACGTGGTTCATAGGCATGCTCCGACTATTGATTTTTATTTATTTTCCCGACGTGCGGAAATCGCAATTACCGCTCATTTGCTTTATTAAAAGTATAAATAACGGAATCCACTTTGGTTTTTTAATGCCAGTACGTTTCATTTCGGGTACTTACTACGACTCGAACATCGTTGTCGTGACCGGTGAACGTCCATTCATCGTGGACGCAGGGACTGGCATGCATTCCAAGACGGTCATTGAGCTGATCAAGAAGGCCCTCGAGGGTGCAAGACCGGAAAAGCTCGTCCTCACGCACAGGCACATCGACCATGTTGGGGGTGCGGCCGATCTCTCAGAGCACTTCGATCTAGAGGTCCTCATGCACGAGATCGACGCCCCAAGTGTCGAGGAGGGGGACCTAAGGTCAACTGCGGCCGATGCGTATGGCTGCAAGTTGAAGAAACTGAAGGTCACGCATCTCAAGGATGGCGACAAGATATCCAACGGTGATTCCGATTATTCAGTGATCCATACGCCAGGTCATACATCCGGGAGCATATCGCTCTTCAATGACGAGAGCGGCGTTCTGATCTCTGGCGACACGGTGTTCGTTGGTGGGGTCGGTCGATGGGACCTCCCGACAGGTAACCGCGAAGAACTCGGTCGTTCGGTCAAAACCCTTTTATCTATGAAGCCTAAAGACCTCTACCCAGGTCACGGACAGGTCGGGATTGGTTACGCGACCGAGGCCCTGAAAGAAGCATTAGAGATGCTGGGGGAAATTTGAATGCAGGTGTACAAGTGCAAAGAACCGAACTGCCAAAAATGCGAATTCTCCGATCATGATTTTGATCAGATTATCTCCGAGCTTCGATCGAGACGTCTCGTCGTATATCCGACCGACACCCTCTATGGACTTGGTGCGGACCCGTTCGACGAGGTGGCCGTGAAGAGGGTCTTCATGGCGAAGAAACGTCCGTTCGATATGCCATTGACGATGGCGGTCAGCAGCGTTGGGATGATGGAGGAGGTCGCCCATCTGGACGATAGGGCGAGAAGGCTCGCGGAAGCGTTCTTACCCGGACCCCTGACGTTGCTACTTCAGAAGAAATCGATCGTTCCGGAGATGGTGACGTCAGCATCGGTAGAGGTTGGGGTCAGGATACCTGATCACCCCCTTGCGCTTAGGATCATCGAGGAGTTCGGTCCGATCATATCGACGAGCGCGAACCTTCACTCTCACCCTAACCCGTATGATGTGCAGATCGCGATGAAGGACCTCGGCGATAGCGTCGGGGCATACATCGACTGCGGACCGACGAAATATGGGAAACCATCGACCATCGTCCAGTTGCTGGAAGGAGAGGTCGAGGTGATCAGACCTGGCGCCATCCCAATAGAGAAGGTCGAGGCGGTCCTTCATGGATGAGCACGCCCTCGAATGCGTAAGGAAGGCCGGCTCGATCGCTGGCGAGGCCAGGGAGCTAGGCATAAGCATGGTCGACGAAGGCGTGAAGCTCGTCGACGTCGCCAACGAGATCGAGGCGCTCATCATCAAGAAAGGAGCGATCCCCGCGTTCCCGACCAACATCTGCATAAATCAGATCGCGGCACATTTCACCCCGAACAACAACGACACGGGAGTGTTCCACGTCGGCGACGTCGTCAAGGTCGATTGCGGAGCCCATGTGGACGGATACATCGGTGATACTGCGAAGACCGTCGAGGTAAGGACGAAGAACTGGCAAGGTCTAATCGAGGCATCGAGCCGTGCGCTCAGGATGGCGATAGACATGATCGGTGACGGAACGCCTGTCGGGACCATCGGTGCGACCGTGAAGGGCAGCATAGTCGAATCTGGATACCGCCCCGTATCGAACCTGAACGGTCACGAGGTGAAGCGGTACAATCTCCACGCTGGCCTATCTATCCCTAATATCGACGATGGCAGCAAGGACAGGATACGCAGCGACATGACCATCGCCATCGAACCCTTCGCGACGAACGGGCACGGGCACGTCGGAAATTCGAAGCCAGGCAATATTTACAGGTTCATCCGGGACAGGCCTGTCAGAGACGAAAGGGCCGCGAAGCTTTTCGAGAACATCAAGACCGAGTTCAAGAGCCTTCCCTTCTGTGAGAGATGGTGCGACCAGTTCGACCCGCAGGCGAACCACCAATTGAAGGTCTTGCTAAGGCACGGGGTCATCTCGTCCTACTCTATCCTCACGGAGATCGAAGACGCCGTCGTGAGCCAGACCGAACACACGGTCATCGTTCTGAATGGAAGGAGCGAGATCACGACAAAGCCTTGACGATTAGATATTCGTTTAAGGTTGTGGCCTGTCCAGAAACCGTAACTGTTAATAACAGTCCCGCATTATCGAAGAAAGCCTAAATGCGAGGGTAGCCAAGCCAGGTCAAAGGCGACAGACTCAAGATCTGTTCCTGCAGAGGTTCGCCGGTTCAAATCCGGCCCTTCGCACCATCCTTCTCTCAAATAATTCTATGATTTATATTATATCGAACAGCGCAAATGTATTCACATGGTGCATTGGGAAACTTTGCATCAATTCAATTTAAAAATGGGAACGGGTCTGATGGCTGCACTTTCCGGCTAGGGGACCCCCAACGGCTATCAAGGAACGAAGACGAAATTCCTGAACTGCCACATGTCCTCGTCCGGGTGGTTCGCCAGGTTCTCCTTGAAGTAGATCTTTCTATTCTTGAGCGGGGTCCAGTCAGACGGCACCGACAGGAACTTCCCCAGATAGGGCATGGCGATCCTGAGCACGTAGTCGTGGGGTAGGTCCTCGGGGGTGCAAAGTCCCTCACGCGGATTTTCGATCATCCACATGACCGCCGACACGACCCCCAATGCGACCTGCACGGTGGTCGCGTTCTGACCCGGAGCAAGCTTCCTAGCCTCTTCGATCGAGAGGATGCTCCCGCACCACCACGAACCGTACTTGTGGCCCATGAGCAAGGCTCCTAGCTTGTCAGCTCCCGAGACGATCTCCTTCTCCCTCAGGATCCTGAGGTTCGGCTGCATCTCGTAGTTCCTGCACCTAAGCTCGTGAAGGGAAGCTATCGTCTCATCGCATGGCATATAGGAATAGCAGACCGTTGGGCGGTAAACGACCTCGCCGTCCTTCAATACGGTGAACTTATCCGAAAGGCCGAAGGCCTCACCGTGCCTTATAGCCATCCCGACTATCTCGCAATCGGGGACCCATGACCTCAGCCATGTGTTCATTCCCATCTGGGCCAGCATTATCTGGTTCCTCGGCCCGGTCGAAGGCACGAAGGCCATCGGAGGCAATGTCGTCTCGTGCGTCCCCCATCCGATCTCGGCAGGGGCGGTCCCCTCCTCTCTCAGGCCTTCGATGCTCCAGGTCCCTACGAACTCGTTGACCTTCTTGGGGTTGTTCGTGACCTGCGTGTCCCTCTCAGAACAGTGGATCACCTTAACGTTAAGGGCCATGGAGAGCTCTGCGAAATTGCGCGCAGTCGCCAGTGCTCTGAGGTTCTCGGCCTCCTTGATGCTGACCTTCTTGTCTGCGATCAAGCTCTCGGATATGTCGATAAGTGCCTGTTTCACGAAGTGGGATATCAGACCTGGATTGGCTCCGTGGTCGATGACCGCGGTCACACCATCGTCCCAGCCCTTGGTCAGTTCCCTGAGGCGTATTTGTCTGCTGTAGAGCGACTTCTCGACCGGGCCTTTGGACTCGATATCGCTGATGGAGTCCCATACCTCCAATGATGTGTTCACGAACAACACATCGTGCTCGTGGCACCATCTGATCAGAGTACACGTGTCCAGGTTCCAGGACAGGTCTATGAGGAGCCCGCCAGGGGACAGATGCTCCGAGAGGACGGAATCGATGTTCTCTGGAGTTATTCTCCGCTGATGATAAACGATGCCTCGGCTGGTCCATTCCACCAGGGCGGAAGCCTTGTCCTCGAAATCGATTATCGTGACATTGCCATAAGGTATCTCTAAATGCTTCAAAAGGATGGGAAGAGTACATCTCGCTACAGAGCCATATCCAATTATCAGTACCTTGCCATCGAACTTCATCATTGTCAATTATCCTCTCCGACGTTTGAAAACTCAACGTTGAATACCGCCTCGAATAATTATCTTTCGCTTCTAGGCGCGCATCATTCCTATCTCTCTGCCGATCTCGGTTTCAAAAATGGCGATTTGGAGGACGGGCGAGAGCATTTCAAAGCTCAGGGTTTCCCACCGGATGGAATAATCTTATTATGACGCCGCTCACAATCGATATCGAAAGGGGGCTGAAATGATCGAACGGATCGACGGAAACGTAGCCGTTGGCAACTGGCGCGATGCGCGTGACATTGACATGTTGCGCGACGAAGGCATCGACATGATCATCGACGCTCGGATCCTGTTCGACGACTCCAACGGTCACAAGCTCCGGACACCTCACATCGATCTCATCCAAAGGGAGGTCGGGTTCATGCTCGTCATGGCCGGGATGGGCGCGAAGATGCTCGTTCGATGTTATCACGGCAGGGATAGGTCGCCTTTCGTTGCGATGATATACCTCGCCAGAAGGAACGGCACGTCCTACTATGAGGCTTACCGGGCCGTCAAGGAGAAAAGACCGATGACGATATTCCATTGGGACTGGGTGAAGCTATTCGAGACGAGGTCTCCCAGCCCTGGCAATAGCATCAACGACGATATCGGTCCTCCGGATTAATCGTGGAAATGGTTCAGCACCTTGTCGTCAAGCAAATACTTCAGCCGGGGTCCCACCAGAAAGACCGGGGACATGCCGAATATGTCGATGTTGACAATTTGATAGATCACGATGGCGTAGAACTTCTTCCTGATCTCCAGGAACTCGGCCTCGAACTGCTCCTGCGTTTTCTTGTACCTCTGCAGCATCAGATCGTCGAACGGATCCAGCACGTCCTTCCTTATCGATTCGGCCCTCCTTACGAGAGGCCTGATCGCCATGATCCTGCTCTCATGTGCTTCGAAGTGCCTCACGATGAAGACCTGGATGACGATAACGACGATCAGGAGCAGAACGCTCGAATGACCGAGCTCGATGAACCTCGCCCAGATCGAGTACATCGTGTAGTTCGGAAGGAGCATGGCCCCTATGATCAAAACGGTGCTGACCACCAACAAGGCGATGAGGATGGTAAGGAACGACAGCATCGATACCCAGCTCTTGGTCTGCGCATCTACGAGGCGCCCTTTCATAGACCTGGCCAGCTGCGTAAGCCCCTGCGATTCTGGCTTCAAAATATAAAGGAATATTTGGAAACCTAATATCAGGACGATCTGGACAACGACGACCGAGACCATGCTCCAATCTATGACGTGCGTGACCTCAGCGAAATAAACAAGGAAGAACACGCCGAGCCCGAATATCATGCTGAATGAAAGAACGAGGGGATGTTGCCGACGAGGAACACGGTAAGCCCGATCTCGATGGCTAGCTTTCTCTTCTTTAGGAGCAAACGAATGACCATCCATCTATCGTCCTTCCCCTGCTCTCTAAGTTCGCTGAGCTCCTTTGGCCTGGGCTTGATCGTCGTGCTCGGATTGAGCAGCGTTAGGAAATTGTAGGAATATAACAGCAGACCGATGAATAGCCAAAGATAAAGGGCCTGGCTGTCGAAATAGATTATCGCCCCCGAGATCCCGAGAAGGATGAGGGCGAACGAGTGCATGAGCAGACCCTCTTTGAAGGGTCTCTTAGCTTTGGAAAGCAACGCCAGCTCATGATCTAGCTCTTGCTGAACGCTCGCTCGGAAACCTTCCGGGTCGTAGCAGACATTGAGCTCTTGCGACACCTGGTCCCGGCGCATCGGTGAATTAACTGAGGGTCCTGTACTTAATCCTTTGAATCGACCACGATGGCGCCATGATGTCTTCCGTTGGTCCGTTCTCGCAAGACCCCGGTCGGTCACGCGTCTGGAATGGCAAGCTGATATAGAAAAGCCTAATAACCATCAGCTAGGTAAGAACAACAGGTCGTCATATGGGCAAGAAAGAGAATGTATCCGCAGTCCTGAATCTCGTGGGCGGGAAGCCCGAGAACGTAGAGAAGATCGTTGACGAGATCGACAAGTTCCTGAGCACGATAAATGCCGAGATGGAGGATTGGAAGGTCTCCATGGAGGAGTACAGCGACGGAACGCGGATATACGCTCGCTTCCAGGTCCTAGTGAAGAAGTAGGTGGCGACATGGCCAACGAAGACGATGATAAAAAGCCAAGGAAGCCGGATGGTCCAGTTTGCGACCGCGCGCTGCTTTGTGCCGATGAGTGGGACGAACCAAAGTGCCGAAAGGTGTTGGGCGAATACCATAAGGAAGGCCTTCCTGAAGGACTGCCCGGGGTCGACGCAGACCTCGAGCGATTCGAAGAGTTCTGGTCGGCAAAGGGGAGCGTCAACAAGCAAGGGTCTTACCACAAGGAAGGGGCGCCATTCCTTGACGATGTCGATGGCAAGGCCCATGTCAGCATCCCGACAGAGGGTGAATCTGAATCGAAGGAGCCCGGACCGTCAAGGGCCGTGAAGCAGGATGCGCGGCCCGCAGCTCCGAAACAGCCAATGGAGATGCCCTCGCCACAGTCCGGGAGGACATTGGACCTAGCGACCGCGGAGATAATCTCTTACGCTCTTGTTCGCGTACTGTTTGGCACCGGGGTTAGGATCCCGATCAAGAAAGACGGGATCATCGATGCCGACGTCACCATAAGAGGTAAGGACATCATCATAAACACGAACGAGGTCTACACAAACGTGCCGGACCTGGCCGTCTGGAAGGTCATCTACACTCACAAGGGAACACCGATCTTCGAGCTCGGAAGAAGTGTCCCGAAGGGACTGAAGATCAGGAGGTGGAACGCTCTGAGATTTGGTTTCCAGATCTGGAAACAGGCACGCGCAAGGACCAATATCCATGAGAATCTCAAGAAAGAAAGGGAGAAGGCGCTTCTGGGCGAGGGAAAACCGAAGGGGAATGAAGGACAATGAACCGGAAGGCCGACGCCATAGACTACGACGCTCATAAGAAGTTCTTCAGAGAAGTGCTCCAGTCCATCCACGACATAATGAACGAGGAGTACGGGCTCTGCGACGTGACTATAACGCCGCTCGGGGCGAGCGCCGCCCGGCTATCGATACCGATCAAGATCGAAGGATTCGACGAGGATGCGAAGAAGGTCAAGATGTTTGGTAAGATACTCGGCAATTCCGAACTCGTGACGGCGAAGGCCATCCAACTGGTCAAGAACATCTATCTTCACATGGACTCAAAGAGCCCGCTTTTCGATTTCAACGCCTCGGCGGAGGACCTCGCCAAGCATCAGTACGAGGTGCTGGGTAAGATGTACGACCTAGGTATACCGACGGCAAAACCACTGGGCTTCTACATGGTCAAAGGGAACACTTGGCTGCTCGTCGAGGAATTCCTCGATGCTAAGCCGATCACAGATATATCGAAGATCAAGAAGGAACATCTTGAAACGGCCTTCTCATATCTGGCGAAGATGCATAGGAACGGCATATATCATGGCGATATCAAACCGGAGAACATCATGTTCGCCGAAAGGGTCTATATCATGGACATCGGGAACTTCCTCGATGAAGCCCCCGAGGAGGACAAGAGGGGTTACGATCTGGCATGCTGTATTGCATCGCTCTTGGAATACCTCCCTCCAGAGGAGATCGTCGTTCTCGCCCTGAAGTATTACTCCAAAAAGGAGATCGACCATGCCAAGGATTTCCTGGAGCTGATCCAGCACCGGCCTGATCTGGACATATCGGATGAGAAAAAAAAGGAATTGATGGACCTGATGTCCGATCCTGGAAAGATCGGGAAAATGTTAAGAAAAAGGCAGTGATCCGACCATCACTCTTTAGCCTTCTTGTCCTTCTTGATGAGAGCGACCGCGTGGATCTCCACTCTCATGCCCTCCTTCGATTCCTCCACAGAGAACTTCCACTGCTCCAGAGTTGCGTCGAGGTCCTTGAACATGCTCTTGAGGTCCTTGCCCTTCTCGTTCAGAACTGCTGCGATTTCCTTTTCGGCCATGTGTGTCACCTTGGAACAATCAAGGTGAGCGTTATGTAAATATAGGTTACCCGACCGATGATCGTCATCGAGCATCAGTTTCTTCCCCTCATCCATTGATCCACGGTCATTTATCACGGTCACCATATCCGCATGGATGATATCGTCTCACATCGACATTATTAAATATTGATATTAATATATTAACAATCAATAATTATTAAACCCACAACAATCTTTATATCATTTCCAACAATGGGTGACTAATAGTTCAGAGCATTAATATTGAAATTCCAAGGAGATATCTCGATGGCAGCGACAAAGGCAACGAAGAAGACCAGTGAAGTTCCAACAAAGAAGAAGGCAGCCGCACCAAAGAAGGCCACTGCTCCGAAGAAGACCAAGGCCAAGGCAGTGCCTGTGGTCGAGGAGTCTCACGAGGATTTCGAAGAGCACGAGCACATCTGCGGCTGCGGATGCGAGTCCGACCCGATCGAGAAGAACCCTTCAAGGTCATACATCCTGAGGGAGATCTGGTTCGACAGTCTCTCCCAGGTCATCGATGAGGAGAACGTCCCAGAGGACAACAAGCGAGAGATGCTGTTCCTCACCCTGAGCAACGCCCTGCTCGACATGGTGATCGACATAGTCCCGGCCGAGGTCGGGGACATGATCGCCGAGAACATGGACGACTTCCTGACCGTCACGCTCGTCAACCGTGAGTATAACGTCGACCTCCTGCAGAAGTTCAAGGAGGACTTCGTCAAGGACAAGGGAGACACCTTTGATGACGAGACGCTCCTGAACGACGCGCTGGACGAGTTCGAGGAGAGCTGGTGGAACACCCCAAGGGACGACCTGAAGGGCAAGTCCCCGAACGAGACCCTTGAAGAGATGGCCGAAAAGTACGACCTCTGAGAAAAGCAGGCGCGAAAAGTTCCCGAGGGGCCATATGGTCACCGCTTCTGCGCCAGGGAAGGTCATTCTGCTCGGCGAACACGCTGTCGTCTTCGGACAGACGGCCATATCCGTCGCTGTCGACCTGAGGCTCAGGTGCAAGGTGGAGCTATCTGACAAGTTCTCGCTGAACGGTCAACAGCACTCCCTCAGGGGGCATCCTTACCTATGCGGGGCCATCCGGTCCCACTGGAAGGGCGGTCCCTTATCTATTTTCACAGATTCGGACTTCCCGTCAGGGTCTGGCATAGGTTCGTCAGCCGCGGTGACGACCTCGTTCCTCGCTGCGATGAGAAGCATGGAGGGGAAGGCAATAGAGGAGGAATGGGTGGCACGCAGCGCCTTCGAGATCGAATCCTTGGCACAGGGAAGGGCCAGCCCGATCGACACCTCGACATCGACGCATGGAAAGGCCGTAATCATCGACGGCAAGAAGCGAGAGAACCTATTATGGCATATCAAGAGGGATACGAGGGAATGGTACATCCACGACTGCCCCGTCCCCCAAATGACATTGGTCATCGGTTTCACCGGGATATCTGCGCCGACCGGCCCCCTGGTGGCAAAGGTCAAGCGTTACGCCGATAAGAACACATTTGCGAGGGAGATCATAGTCGAGATCGGCGACATTTCGCGCGAAGGCATCGCCTGCCTCAAGAACAATGATATGGAAAGGCTCGGGAGGCTCATGGTGAGGGACCACAAGCTCCTCGCGATCCTAGGCGTCTCGTGCAACGAACTGGACAAGTTCATCAACGCGGTCCTTCCCTACTCTTACGGAGCCAAGCTCACAGGGGCTGGCGGGGGCGGGAGCATGATCGCGTTGACGGACCGTCCGGAGCAGGTCGCCGAGATAATAAAGAACAAAGGGGGAACGCCTTTCATCGTAAGGACAGGCGTCCCTGGCGTAAAGATCGAAGATTAAAAGGTTTCAAACGTTCAAAGCAGGTCCTCGAACTCCTTGACGAGTTCGGGGTGCCTTTCCTTGATCGCGAGCAACAGGTTGTGCACCGTCACCTTCTCGACCCCGACCTCTCCGATCGTATTGATGACGCTGTCGAGGGTCTCGTCCGAAAGCGTGAGGAACTTCTCCTTGGCCATCCAGTTCCTCCATAGCCTGTTCTCCATTTCGGCCCTCCAGAGGTCCTCATATTCCTGCATCACAGACTCGGTGAAGTCCTTGGCCTGAGCGCATTTGGCCAGTACGTTTCCGGCGTGCATGCCTGTGCAGAGGCCGTTCGCGATGCCCCCGCCCGTGATCGGGTCGATGACGCGCGCCGCGTCCCCGACGATCATCAGGCCGTCCATTATCGTCTTGTCCAGCGGCGGTGAGACCGACACTGCCCCGGCGATCGCCTCGACCGGTTGGCCGCAATTGAGCCTGCTATCGGACTTGATGAACTTATCGAGGTACATCTTGACCTCGCCAGGCTTCTTAAGCTTCGAAAGCAGGACGCCGATCCCGACGTTTGCTGTGTCTCCTCCCTTCGGGAATATCCAGACGTAACCGCCAGGAGCGATGGACCCTATGATGAACTCGCAGAAGTCCTGCTCGTGCTTGATGTTGGTGAGGCGGTACTGGAAACATGAAGTGATATCGGAAGGTTTCTGCACCGTCTCGATGCCTGCCCATCTTGCCACCTGGGATTCGTATCCGTCGGCCGAGACGACGCAGCCCGCCTCGATCCTGACCGGTTCACCGTAGGAGATCGCCTTGACCCCCTTTACGACGCCGTTCTCCTTGATGACGTCCAAGGCCGAGGTCTTTACCATTATGTCGGCTCCAGCCCTGGCGGCCTCCATCGCGACGAACTTATCGAACAGGTGGCGCTCGAGGACCATTCCGACCTCGTTACCGGCGTTCTTCTCGTCGATCTTCAGGACCTTTCCTCCTGGAGAGACGATCTTTGCCCCGGAGACCTCGGTCGAGACCCATTTCCGGTCGATCTTCAGGCCGACCTTCTCTATGCCCTTGTGCGATATGCCTTCGGCGCAACGGAGCGAGGAGCCGATCTCCTGCCTCTTCTCAATCATCAGGACGTTCGCGCCGCCCTTAGCGGCGTTCCTCGCGGTCATGCTACCGGCGGGGCCAGCTCCAACCACGACTATGTCGTACTTGAGCGTCTTCATTTCTTTCCCTCCATCGTTATCGCTCCGACGGGGCACGTCTTAACGCACCTGCCGCATCTGTTGCAGTTCTCGTTGAAGACGAGAACGACGTCCGTCAAGTAAATGGCGTTCTGAGGGCAAGAGCCCACGCAGGCGCCGCAATGCATACATTTCTCTATCGACACTATCATTGAGCGCACCTCTTAGGTATACTGGGTCCCGTGCTTCTTTCTCCACTCTTCGATCGGGACAGAGAACTTCTTCTCAACTTCGGTACGATAAGTCGGACCGCCGTTGTACGCGCAGAACGGAATTATCCTTCCATCCGGCACAGCATAATGGATGCAGCATCTCTTGACCCTTTCTATGTCGTAGTTGTAGGAGTCTTGGAAGTGCATCCCGCCGATGAACATCATGTTCCATGAGAACTTCGCCAGCGTCTTCTTCGAGCTGTCGCCGAGCATGGACTGGAGCAACCCGAGGAACATCTTTACATCAAGACCCTCTGGCATCTTGTCCTCGTCGATGTTCTTCTTGAGCGCGTTGTATGCCTTCAGCTTCATCGGGAACTTGACCTTCGACTTCTCCGCCTTGACGGATATGTCATAAAGCTCCTTGAACAGGTTCTCGACGTCCACGAAGTGCGTCAGCGGCACGACCTCGTTCTTGTCGTTGACGAAGAGGTATGTCGCCAATCCGCAATGAGGGTGGGCGGTGAACGTGACCTTGTCCTCTCCCAGAAGGACCGAGGCGAGCGTCGATATTGGCACGACCGATGGGACCGGGTACCAGTCGCTCTTCTTTATCTGCCCGTTCGTCTGCTTCTCCAGCTCCTTCGCCAGATCCGGCAGGGTGAAACGGCCAGCCTTGCGCTCATCTTGGTTGATCCTGCCGGTGAAAGCGACAGGTTGGAAGTTGATACCTCTGACGACATCGCGATTATCCAAGGCGAACCTGAATATTTCCCCGATGTCCTCGTTGTTGATCCCCTTCACGATGGTCGGTACGAGGACGATGGACGGCTTATTGTCGAGGCTCCTGACGTTCTCGATGACCTTCTTCTTTACCGCGAGGAGCTTCTTGCCGCGCGACTGCATATATATCTCGTCCTTCAGGCCGTCGAACTGCAGGTAGATGGTGTTCAATCCCGCGTCGACCGACTGCTTTAGGAATTCCCTGTCCTCGGCGAACCTGATGCCGTTGGTGGCCACCTGGATCTGGGAGATGCCTAGCTCCTTGGCCTTCTTCATGACCTCGACGAACTGCGGATAGATCGTTGGTTCCCCGCCTGAGAACTGGACCGCTGGGCACGGAACTGGTTTCTGGGACCTCAGGTTCTCGAGCATCTTGACGATCTGCTCGAAGGAAGGCTCGTAGACATATCCCGCCTGGTTCGCGTTCGCGAAGCAGATCGGGCATTTCAAGTTGCATCTGTTTGTAAGATCGACGTTAGCTAGCGATGTATGGCTCAAATGAAGCTGGCATAGGCCGCATTCGTTCGGGCATACCTTCGCGTTCGGGAACACGGGGTTCACAACGCCGACCCCATCATAGGCGAACTTCTCAGCCTTGAGGTACATCTCTACATCTGACCAATAGATGTCGACCGTCTCACCATGTTCCGAGCAGCTTTTCTTGATCAGCACCTGTCCGTCTGATTCGTAGATTGTTGCTGGAATGACCTTCATGCATTCCGGGCATAGGGAGTCTGTCTTTTTAGGAAGACCCTTAGGAAGCGCACTCTGTTTTGCGATAATGAGTATCACTTGGATGCGCCATAGTTTCGATGAGGAATTTAATACTATTGTAGTTTTATCTGCTACAATTGAGAGCATGAACATACTAGAGCTTTTAAATCTGGACGTTGGGGGGATCGAGAACGAATATCAGAAGATTGCTTCGGTTCTGAAGAACTTAGGGCTGTCAAAATATGAATCTAGGATATTCGTTGCGATTGTCGTGAAATCACACGGGTCCGCGGATGAATTGGCCGAACAGTCTTCAATACCGAGGACCTCCGCGTACAAGGCATTATTGTCCCTGGAAACGAAGGGACTGATAATTTCGACCCATGGAAGGCCGACCATCTACCATCATGTCGACCTCGACGAGATTCGCAGAAAGTACATCGCCGAACTGAACGACACGTTCAACAAGCTCAACTCAGTCAAGGGACTGTTCTCGGAGAAGGGCACGCCAGAATTGGTCTACACCATCGCGGGCAGGGCGCGGGTCATGGCGAAGATCGGTGAAATGATAGATTCGGCCACCAAGAGCATCCTGATCTCATCGCCGATGATGAAGGACCTGCGGACGGAGCATGGCCACAGGTTCAAGGAGGCGAAGAACCGCGATGTGGAGATCATACTTGTCTCGGAACCTATGGTGAAGCTGCCAGAAGCGACTAAGGTGTACAGGAAGAACGACCTGATGGCGACGGATGTGATAATCGATGCAAAGATAGGGATGATGGCGTCGCAAGATTTGGTCCTATGCGGGTATTCCGACAACCCGTTCATCGCGACGCATCTGGAGAAGTTCATCATGGACTCGATATCCAAGAAGGATGGACGGTAGTCTGATTGTAGCGTTCATCCATTTCATATCCCCGTCCATTCCTTGGAACGATGACAAAGAGGGCACCATCCGTCCGAAAAGCCTTGGGGGACAAGGTCCATGGCCTGCCGAAAAGCGACAGCGCTCAGATGGCGTTCTCGATGATCGCCGTCGTGATACTGCTTGTCGCCGGCATCGCGGTCACCACGATAACTTCGAACGCGTTCGATTCGTCCTCCGATGAGAGCGGGTCGACGAAATCCTCTGAGATGGAGAGGTTCGCCGCCGATGTCGAGCGAATCGTCTCAGACTCGGTCTACATCATCGGGCTCGATGTCCTCAACGGAACCTATTTGGACGATCCAGATGCCGCCCAGGTTCTCTTCCAGGAAGGGATCGGCGATTCGATCGAGGAGAGCTTTCCGATGTCCCGCGGGTCCTACGTCGCGAGCATAGGCTCCTACTCGCTCTACATGGCTCAGATGCCTGCGGCAGGGTATGACGTCCTGTCGGGGACCTTAGGGTCCGGATCATCGAACCTCAATGCGTTCTTCAGGGTCTGCGGGACCGCTGAACTGAACATCACATGCCCTCAGGGAAACTTGTTCCAGAATATCACCATCGACCGTCCTATCTATTTCCCGTTACCTCTTCTTGAAAATGTCTGGGAACGTTTCTCGTCCCTTCTCCAGGACAGCGGTTCCTTGCTATGGAAAATGGTCCGGTATGAAGTGACCGCCCTAGTGCAGATGAGGTTATACCAGACCACCACGCTAGATGGGCAAGGCTGGTCGGGCGAGATACTCACGGAGATCGACGTCCAGAACGCCATCGTGCTGTCAACGGTATTGCTTCAAAGGGCCGTCTTCTCCACCTATGACGAGGCACTGCTCAATGACATCATCACGCTTCCTGGATGCGACATCGATGCGATAGGGATCGTGCCTTTGATCGAGACCGAAGGCGTCATCGATCCGGCAGACCTGTTCTTAATCCTTTATGGGATGGATTCGGTCGACGTGAGGTCGCTGATCGCTCAGTCCCTTTACGCGTCAGCAGATATTATCGCGCTCAGGCTCTTGGACTATCTCCGAGTCGCGGAAGTCATCGGTTCCGTCGAGAAGGTGATGGAATCGGGGGTGTTCGTCCTCAGAGACGTCATATCCTTCGTGCTTGGAAAGGACCAAGAGAGTGAGAACGCAAGGAATTGGGTGGAACACAAATTCGACGTTGCTGGAATCCCAGAGGGATCGTACAGGTTCCTGTGGGACGAAGGATCGGACTGGGTCATATCCGTTCCGACTTTCTCTATGATGCTCATCAACGGCACTGGCGGTTTCGAAACGATGGAGATGGGCGGCGAGATCGAGATCGACATATCGACTCTGGACGTACTCAGCTCGGACCTATGGGAAGAGCTCAGGAGAGAATATCAGCTCGCTACGGAAGGTATTATTGGCGCGATCGAGGGGATGGTCAAGAGCATTTCGACCGAGATATCATCCACAGCTTCGATCGATCAAGTGACCATCGAGATCGACCCTTTTGATGGGATCAGCGTATTCGACGAGCTCATCCGTTCCATATCGACGACCTTTGACGAAAGTGAAGGTTATTTCAAGGATTCTTCATCAAATTTCCATGCCATATCATCGGAGGACCCGATGGGTATGTCCATCTACGATTCCATAGAAGGCAGGTCCAAAGAGCTTTATCGCTTCGAACAGGTCATCGGCGAAGCCTATGATGAAATGGCCAAGGCATTATACGAGGATGCCGTGACGCGAAATCCGTCAATGGATCAAGCCCCGATCGAGTACAACCTGGGGACGCTGGGACTTGCTCTACAGAATGGGATCGCAGGCAATACCACAGCACAGCTCGAACTTCTCTTCCAATCCGATGTTATGGTCAGCTTGTCCCTCATGAAGGAAGGATTGACATCACCTTCCGGAAGCGGTCTTCCCTTCTGGGACGATGTTATCTCCACCCTCATATCGGGCAATGTCATGAATGCGATGGGGGTAGAGCCTTGGATCGAGAGGGGCGTCATTTGGATGCTCGAAGACGCTGCATCTTCTATTGATATCAGGGGAGGAGCATCGGAACTATACCTTGGCGTGACAGACTCCCTGTGTGTAACAAATGCCAACGGACAGACATCAAGGATAACGGTCAAATTGAGCACTGGCCTCTCAGACGATCTGAGGATATTCATAACCGATCCGATCGGGAATCAAGAAGGTAGGCTCAATCCCAACCAGCATATCACAGACCTGCTCGAAGGCAGCATGTCCCCTTTCATCAACTGCTGGAGCTACATCGTCGAGGGACGGTTCAATTTGGATATGGCCATCGGGGCGACGGAAGGATTCATGGCAGGTCATCAAAACTACCGTGGATCTACATACTTCGGCACCAATACGGACATCATCGCTCCGACAGGATGGCCATTGGGGCGGGTCGATTATGATCCGACGAACACGCTCGACCAGGACGCGATGGCGTTGATCGATGACCTGTGGGATGAATTCACCGAGGTGTTCCGTTCGCTCGGAGAGACCGTGTCCAGCGCCTATGACATGACAAGATCGATGCAGTCCTGCTCGGTCGACTTCGCCTCCAATACACTGGAGACGGCGAGCGGGATCTTGCAGGGCTCCATAGAATCCATCCAGTTGCTCTTAAGGAACATGATCCTCGGCGGAGCCTGTGCGATGATCGAATCCCTGACCGACGGAAAGAACATCCAGCTCGTAAGCACAGAGATGCTCGGAATGCATCTGACGATCGAGCTGAACTCGAAGGACCCGGCCCTTTCCGGTGCCAGAAGTGTAGTGAAGGCCACGATCGGTTTCACCCTTGGCGAATGCACTGTCAGCATCTCCAGCCGACTCTTCAGGGATCCGTCGAACGATTATTCGTTCCTGATGAACGCGTCGCTAAGGTCCGACGATATGAAGCTGGCGATGATAATCGATCCGTTCATGTCATCATATTCTCACATAATGGAGATCAAAGGTACCTTGCTGGGCCAATTCGTCGATATCTGCATGCCCGAGGTCGTCCGTTACAGACAGTTGGAGTTCAGTCTGGCGGACCTTCCAGGGATCGGAACGGTCTTGTCCAACATCCCCCTGCCCATCCCCGGGATGAAAGGACAGATCAACGCAGGCATCCTCTTAAAGCTGGCGACCGATTCTGCATCTGGTCCAGTCATCAACGAGTTCGAGCTCAACCCGAAGGGCAAGGACAATGGGAAGGAATGGGTCGAAATATTCAATCCTACAGGCGACGTCATCAGCCTCAGCGGATGGACGATCGAGACGATGCACGGGAAGAAGGTCATTGACGATCTGGGCGAGATATTGATGACCCCTCACTCCAGGTTCGTATATGAGTTCGACGAGCAGGCACTGGACAACGGCGAGGCCGGGCGTCTCCCTGAAGGCGAGAGCATCGTGCTCCGTGACGCCACTGGGAAAAGGGTCGATACGGCGCCGTTCGTCCCTGATGTCAAGAACGATGAGAGGACGTGGCAGCGTGCTCATGACGGCTCCGAGGCATGGGAGTTCAGGACATGTACTAAGGGAGGAGCGAACTCGGTGACCGTCAACAGATGGGTGAGCGAGGACGAGGTCCTTTCCACCCTCGAGTCCATTGTCATCCAGACCTTTGAGCTCCTCGAAGCATCTGGCAGCTCACTGAGCTCACTCGGATACGCGCTGCAGATATCGATGATGAACGCGATGACCGCACTGGTGGACAAGTACGCCGGATCGATAATCGAGGCCGGTCTTTATATCGAGATGTCCATTGTCGAGGGGTCTGGTTCTATAGGATCGTCCATGAGATATTCGATATCTGTCGACGGTTCAATATTCGAGGAAGCGTGGGGGTGGCTGTGCTCAACAATCATGGACATGGCCTCGAACCCCATGTCCGCGATGCAAGCTGTCGGAGGGCACGGGCTGCCAGACTTCATTTTCGAAGAGGTGTGGTTCGGAGCGAGCTCCGGTCTGAAGATGAAGGTCCCCGAGATGTTCGGCACGGTCCAGGAGCTCAGATGCAGCGTCAATTATGTGGCAAAGGTGAACATCGCCGCGGCGGGCATCCTGATCGGAAAGGACATGGGTACACCCGAGATGACGTTCGGCGTCTGTTTGAAAGGGATAACATCCGACGAAGTCCCCTATCTGGGGCTGAAGGTCGGGGAGATCGTCGATATATGGATGATCAAAGGGACCATCATTTCCCCTTAGAGGGCGCTGGATGACAGAAATATATTAACATGGGACACAATCCTCCCACTATGCTATTTCCGCTCTCTCGGGCTTCAATGGAGATCGGGGACCCTGAATGGATGGGAGAGGTCGGCTGGCCGATGTTGCTGGTCGTGTTCCTGTTCATCGCCTCTCTATACCTATGGTCATATCTATCCCGGAACTTGGAGAGGATGAAGGGCGTGGAGGGGAAGTTCTTCGACAACAATCTCATCAACTACCTGGAACGGATGACCAAGGCTCTCATCGTCATATTCCTCACCATCCTTTCCCTGTACGCATTATCGTTGATCTGGACGGACTTCAACGAGGAACTGTGGGAACCATCGTTACAGTATACGATCGACATAGTGGTCATATCCATGATCTTCCTGTTGGCCGTGTTCCTGGTCCAGGTGATCAGGAGGGTGGCGCTCTCCCACAGGATGTCGAATGAGGGGGATGAGACCGGAACGAAGGGTGTGGTCCAGGTCATCCTGCTGACCCTTGGATATTTCATATATGTCATCGCCACGATCATCTCTGTGGTCATAATCACTGGAGCGCTCTATCCGGACACGGACGTCGAAAAGGCGTCTGTCGATTTCCTATCCGAGCACGGTAATGTGATCATATCCGTCCTGGCCATAGTCATAGCGGTCTTCTTCGCCACGAAGCTCGTCGAGGAGATACTCGAAGATTACAAGTTCAAGACGAAGAAGTTCAACCCTCAGGTGGTCGACCTCTTCAAGAAAGCGATCGGGTACGTTCTTTGGACTATAGCGATCATAACGATAACGTACAGCTTGTTCGCGTTGTTCAACCTGAAGGACGTGGGCCTTCTCCTGGTCGGCCTTCTCATCATGTTCATCGTCATCGCCGCGTTGACGTCCTACCATACGCTAAAGAACATATCTGCCGGGATCGCCCTGATGAGCCCCAGCATCTATGACTTGAACGAGCGCATCATCGTGGACGATGGTCTAGAAGGCGATGTCGTCCAGAAGAACCTCATGTTCACGGAGATCCGTCTCACGGACGGGACGTTCGTCAATGTACCGAACGGTCGTCTGATCGACACGGAGATATTCAATGTCAGCCGCTCTGGTGGGATCGAAATAGTCGTCATTGTCCCGATGCCCTTCTCCACCCCTCATGCGGAGGTCGAAGCGCTCATCAACAAGGCGCTCGAGAAGGTCGGAGGACTTTCGGATGTGGCTCCCCTTAGCATCACGGTGATCGACATGGAGGACAACAAGATGTTCTATCAGGTGAAGGTCCGAACTGACGACTTCATCAACGCAGACAAGATCCGCTCAGATGTCTTGGTCAATCTCCAAGAGGTGCTCCACCAGGCTGGTTACGAGAACCTTTCTTGAACCCTTATCGCTTTGAGAGCTCGAACTGGTAGAACTCGTCGAAGCTGAACCGCTGGATGAGCTCGAAGCCTGCGAAGAGGGCAGGGACATCCTTCTCATCTATCCTTTCGTGCAATGGAGGACCCATGACGGTCTCCTTCTTCTGGAAGTCGACGAACGTCACTCTTCCCCGTTCCCTGAGCACCCTAGATATCTCCGATATCATCGCTCGCTTGTCGGCGAGCTCGTGAAGGAAATTGACCAGGAAGACCCGGTCGAGGGAGCCGTCCTTCAAAGGAATGAAAGGCAGTTCGCTAGCGACGGGTCTGAGAACGTCGCCTTGTTTTCCAGATGCACGCTCCAGAAGAGCGCCGAGCATCTCCGTCTGTGCATCTAGGGCGACGACCATTCTGGCCTTTTCCGCAAGAGGGATCGCCAGATAGCCGTTTCCGCATCCTAGGTCGGCGACGACCTCGTAGCTTCCTACCATGGCCCTGTCGATCATCCCTTCGGCAGGTTGGAACCTTCTTCTCTCATCGCTCACCAGATTCGCCTTTTGATCATGTCCGAAACGATGCGGGTGCACGAGGCGTCATAGGCACCAGCGTGTTTTAATCATTATCGTAGGGGCGTAGACCCCAATTTATTATTATAGTAGCTCCATATTCTGAACTGGTGAATTTTTAATGGTAACCCTAGGCGAACTGTTCGACGAGCTCGATTACGAACTAGAGGACATGCTTGACGCACTTTCTCAGGCGATCGACCTGGTCGAGGACGGCAAGGTCAAGGAAGGGGTCGAGGTCCTGAAGGCGCTTGAGGAGGATATGTTCGACTTCCTCGACTATGTCGACGTCGAGGATGAGGAAGCGGAGGAAGAGGCAGCCGAGGAGCCGAAGAAGGCCGCAGCCAAGCCCACCGCCAAGCCCGCAGCGAAGCCAGCCCCCAAGCAGGCCGCAAAGCCGGCCCCGAAGGGAAAGGGCGGAAAGAAGTAATCGGGGTTACGCCCCCAAATCTTTTTTCTTTTGATTACGTGAGTTCATGGCATCGTTTTCAAGCGATACGACCATAGAAAAGGTGAACGAATACAACTTCGACGATTTCTTTCGCCTGATAACAGAGCTGGCGCGGTTCGAGCACCTCGATCCGCCCGACGAAGAGGGGAAGGAAAGGCTCAAGAAGCATGGCCTGGCCGAGAAGCCCTTCTACGATGCGTACATAACGAGGATGAACGGCAGACCCGTTGGGTATCTCATCTATTTCTTCTCTTACTCCTCGTTCAAGGCAAAACCGACGCTGTACCTCGAGGATATCTTCGTCCTTGACGATGTTCGCGGAAGGGGACTCGGTAAGATGATGTTCCTGTTCTGCGTGAAGAAGGCGAAGGAGGCGGGCTGCGGCCGCATGGAATGGAGCGCCTTGAACTGGAACAAGGGGGCCATCGGTTTCTATGAAAGGATGGGCGCGAAGGCCCTGTCTGAATGGACCTACTTCCGGCTGACCGAGCAAGCGATAGACGAGCTTCTGGAACGTTCTTGAACCTTATTCTATCAGTTCCTGCCCCTGCATATACGGACGAAGTGCCTTCGGTACGATTATCTTACCTTCGGCGGTCTGGTTGTTCTCCATGACCGATACCATCGTCCTCGGGAGCGCGACACCTGAACCATTGAGCGTGTGTATGAACTCGCTCTTCAGATGCGCCTCGGGCCTGAACTTGATCCTGGCCCTGCGGGCCTGGAAATCGGTGAAGCAGCTGCACGAGGAGCACTCGAGCCACTTGTCCGTTCCTGGAGCGTATGACTCGATGTCGAACGTCTTGGCGGAGGCAAATCCCATGTCGCCGGTGCAAAGCAGAAGGACCCTGTAGGGCAGATCGAGCACCTGGAACACCTCCTCGGCGTCCCTCCTCAGCTTCTCCAGCTCCTGCCAGGACGTTTCGGGATGAACGAACTTCACGAGCTCGACCTTATTGAACTCGTGCACTCGGATGATCCCCTTCATCTCAGCGTGTCGTCCGGCCTCGCGCCTGAACGACGGAAGATATGCCGTAAGGTGTATCGGAAGCTCCTCCTTCTCGAGGATCTCGTCCTGATAGAGGTTCGTCACCGGCACCTCGGCGGTCGGGTTCAGCCAGAGGTCATCCCTTTCGAGCCAGTACATGTCGTCCTTCATCTTCGGGTACTGCCCCGTCCCGATGACCGCGTTCCTGTTCACGACGACCGGAGGGAACACCTCTGTGTACCCCTGCCTGCGGTGGAGGTCGAGCATGAGGTTGATCATCGCCCTCTCCAGCCTCGCGCCGTCGCCTCTGAGGACATAGAACCCGCTTCCCGCGATCTTCGTCCCTCTCGCGAAGTCGATGATATTGAGCGACTCCCCGAGCTCGATGTGGTCCTTCGGCTTGAAATCGAACTTCCTGAGGTCGTGGGCCTCGATCGTGCATATGTTGTTATCATAACATGATCCGACAGGGACCGACTCGTGGGGCACATTAGGGAACAGTAGCAAGGTCTCGTCCCTCGTCGCTTCGATCTCTGCGACCCTTTTCTCTATGTCGGATATCCTCATGACCACGGACTTCATCTCAGCGATGACCTTCTGCTTCTCCTCGCCCTTCAGCTTGGGGACCGCGATGGCGGCCTCGTTCCTCTTCTTTCTCAGCTGATTTCCTTCTTCGATCAGCTGTCTCCATTCGGAATCGAGGGCAAGGAACTGTTCCAGTATGTCCACGGTATAGTTGCGGTCGAGCAGCATCTTCCTGATCCTTTCGGGGTCTGCCCTGATGACGTTGATGTCCAACATAGTCTCAGTCCCGGTGCGACGGATATCACCGACTAGCAAAATACTTTCTCTCGCACAATGTCACAACAGAGCCCCTGACATCGACGAGGGTGCCGTTGGACTCGGAGGCTAGCCTCTCGCCCATGGCCTTCTTGTCCTCGCCTGCGGAGGGCAGCAGCTTGACCTTGACGACCTTCCTCGTCTTCATCTGCAGCTTGATCTCCGCTATGAGTGTCTCAGTGATACCGTCCTTACCGACGTGTACTGTCGGTCTGAGGTCCGCCGCCTCATGCATTACGTCTTTCCTTGTCCTTGCTGGCATTTTGCCATCCTCGCTTTTTCCTTTATATATGGGATCCTTCTGTAGGAACCGCATTGCTTGCACAGCACCACGATCCTTTCTGGGCCGAGCCTCACCCTGCTTGTCCTACCGGGGACCAATGAGACCAAACAATCCCTGCAGACGTCGAGTCCGTAGGGCATGCTGACCTTGCATCTCATGGCGACGCGGTTGGCAAGACCGTTGTACCTTCTTGACCTTTCCATATTGCCATTGTAAGCCTCGAACCTCGCAAGCCTCATCAAAATCGTGATGCGCTCGTTCGCGATGGCCCTGAGCTCCCTGTCGCCGATCCGCTTTCTGGTCAAGACCTTACCTAGCATCTCTAATGTGAAGGATATCTAATATGTTTGTTCGGATTTAGGGCGAAAGTAGGGCTCCGACGCGCATCCGACGACGAGGGCAGGTATTAATTATCGCGATGGTATGGTGGCCCTAATCTGGGGACGTTGGCACGTCTGGAAATACCAATCCATCAGGCTTAAATAGGAAAATATTAATGTGCCAACCTATCCGTTTAGATATAATGATTGGTGATTGATTATGGCACGCAAGCCAGGAAGAATGTACAGTCAGATCAGGGGTCAGGCATACTGCCGCAGGGAGTACATGGGTGGAGTGCCCGCTTCGCGCATCAACACGTTCGATCTAGGTGTACCGAACGGCGACTTCGCTATCACAATCTCATTGAAGGCCAAGGAGGGTTGCCAGATCAGGCACACCGCACTTGAGGCCGCGCGTATCTCCTGCAACCGTATCTTGACGAAGATGGCAGGTGGAGCGAACTACCACATGAAGATCAGGGTCTACCCGCACCACGTTCTCCGCGAGAACAAGCTCGCAACCGGCGCAGGCGCAGACCGTGTCTCGAGTGGCATGAGAGCCGCATTCGGCAAGGCTGTCGGAACGGCCGCAAGGGTCCACCCCGGACAGTCGCTGATAACGGTCCGCGTCCCGTTGCAGTACGTGGAAGCTGCCAAGGAAGCTCTCTGGAGCGCATCTTTGAAGCTGCCGACCCCGTGCTTCACCGAAATCGAGAAAGGCGCAGAGCTGGTCCATTAGATTTATTAAACAAGGCGCCGTCTCACTTTTATCGAGGTCGGCGCCTTTGTACGATTTTCATATTGATACCATCGTCACTTTCATCAAACGAAGGAATGCGAAGGTCGTCGCTCTCCAGATGCCCGAGGGGCTAAAGAGACACGCGCTCAAGCTGTCCGACGAGATATTCTCCAAGTCCGGCGCGAGGTGCGTCATCATCGGAGACCCCTGCTACGGCGCATGCGACCTCAACAGGGACTTCAGGCGTTATGCGGACGTGCTCGTTCACATCGGCCATACCAGGATACCGTCCATGGACGCCGCCGACAACGTTCTCCACGTAGAGGTCCAGATCGAGTTCGACCCGACCGAGCTGGTCGCAAAGGCGGTCCCGCTCCTCGGAAATAACGTCGGCATAATCACCACCGTCCAGCATTCCGTGAACCTTCCGAGGATAGTGTCGGAGCTGGAGAGCAGAGGCGTGAAATGCTTCGTAGGGAAGGGCGACGACAGGATATGTCATCCAGGGCAGCTCCTCGGGTGTAACATAACGTCGGCGACAGCGGTCGAGCATGACGTGGACTCTTACCTCTTCATAGGGAGCGGCAACTTCCACCCGCTGTCCGTCGCGATCGAGACGTCGAAGAAGGTCATCGTAATGGACCCCGTCATGAACGAGGTCAGGGAGCTCGGCGAGCTGAAGGACCGCATCCTAAGGCAGAGGCACGCCGCCATAGCACGATCAGCGGACGTCATGCGGTTCGGGATCATCGTCTCGTCCAAGACCGGCCAGGACAGATATCCTCTGGCCATGGACATCCTCGAGAGGCTCGAGCGCAAGGGCAGGAAGGGCGACATCATCGTTCTCGAGGAGGTAGGGCCGGAGAGGCTGATGCCCTTCGACTGCGGCGCGTTCGTTTCGACGGCATGCCCCCGCTTGGCGATCGACGATTCCATGAGATATCCGAAGCCCATGCTGACGCCGATCGAGCTGGAGATCGTCCTCGGCGACAGGAAGTGGGACGATTACAGGCTCGACATGATACTTGGATGACGTCCTTCCTATCGCTCCGCCGCAGATACCGAAAATCCGCTGCTGGGCAACTGCTTTTCACCTAGTTTAAATAATGATTAGCCAATCATAAGGACCGGTCCGTTGACCGTCCTTTCGGCGGTCGCGGGCGGAGGGTCTCAATGCTGACTCCAGAGCACATCTTCAAGGCGGCCAAGGCCGCGAATAGGAGGATCGGGATCGGGTCCCTGCACGGTTCGGAAAGGGTGCAGACCAGCGTGAAGGTAGCGAACGAGATCGGCTACGGGAAGGCCGAGATCTACTACGACCCCGTCCTGCTGGCCCAGGCACTTAAGGATGGAAGGATCGACGCCGCCGTCCGCGGGGACCTCGATTCCAACAAGGCCATGCATGCCGTCAAGGAGGTGTTCGGACTGGAGCGCATCTTGAGGGTGGCCATGGTCCAGCCTAGAGGTGAGCACATCTTCTTCCTCGCCCCCGTCGGCATCGATGAGGGAGCGAACGCCGACGAGAAGCTCGAGTTCGTCGAGCTGGCCGTTCCATTGCTGAGGGGGATGGGCATAGAGCCCCGGATCGGCATAATGTCCGGCGGCCGGATATCGGACCTCGGTCGCAGCGCCTTCGTCGACAAGACGATCAACGAGGCCCAGGTGATGGTCGGGACGCTCAAATCCAAGGGATACGACGCCGAGGATGTCCAGATACTTATCGAGGACGCTGTTCAGAACAAGGACCTCATCATAGCCCCGGACGGGATATCCGGCAATCTGATCTTCAGATGCATCCACCTCGTCGACGGCGGGAGGTCCATGGGCGCTCCGATACTGAACATCCCGAAGGTCTTCATCGACACTTCGAGGGCAAAGCCCGACTACATCGATTCGATAGCTCTCGCCTCGGCGCTGGCCGGGGGGCCGATCGGACCCAAGACCGACCGGGAGTGAGCACGCTAACATTAAGACGGTAGTGCACATATCGCGATAATGGAGATGAAAGAATGAGATTGGAAGTCGATGGAGAGCATGCCAACATCAAGTTCTCCGCCTGCCACTTCATCGCCGGGCACGAGAAGTGCGGGCGATTGCACGGACACACTTACGTCGTCAGCCTGAAGCTCTTCGGCGACATCGGAGAGAACGGGATGATCATGGACTTCGTCATCGTCAAGAGGGCGCTCAGAGCGATGGCCGAGGAGCTGGACCATCGCGTCCTGATCCCGTCCAACTCTGGAAAGCTCAAGATCGAGGTCGCCGACGACATCCTCGTGACCGCCGGCTGCAAGAGGTACATGTTCCCTATCGAGGACGTTGTCCTGCTGGACACGCAGGAGTCGAGCGCCGAGGAGCTGTCCCGCGCGCTGCTGAAGAGGTTGCTCCAGTCCGTTCAGTTCCCGCCGAACGTGGAAAGGGTCGAGCTGGGCATACACGAGGAACTGGGCCAGAGCGCTTGGTCCACCGAGGAACTGCATTGAGGTGCTCAACATGAAGGC
>JAJFUT010000071.1 GCA_021372315.1 Methanobacteriota archaeon | reverse complement strand
TCAGGTCATATGTGCCATCGACGTTGGAATAGAGGTCGCTCTCCACGGTGTTCAGGAGCACGTCGTTGATCGAGGCGTTGTCCTTGGCGCACCTGACGGCGTCCGGATCGATATCGGCGGCGGTGACCATCGCCCCGGCCTTGGCGAGGTGCACCGCGACCATACCCGTCCCGGTGCCCATCTCCAGGACCCTCTCGTCCCTTCGGACCTGGACGGCCTGGAGCATAAGGAAGGTGTCCTCTGCCGGAGAATACACGCCCTCGCACCCCAATATCCTGATGCCTTCATCCCTCTGCATCCATTGCCCCCGGGCAGATAAACACGTCCGAGCGTTTTAGCGTTGTGCCTGTCAAAGGTCAAATATGAAATGTGGTCATCCGTCGGTCATATGGGAATATTCGCACTCATCGTGGTGCTGCTGATCTTCGCGACGCTGTTGCTCGGATGGAACAAGAGGTTCAGCTATGTCCAGATGCTCATCTTCGGGAACCTGCTGATATTCTTCGTGCTCATCATCAACGACCTCTACGGCGGGGAGGCGATACTATCGGAGCTAGGCCTCAGGCCCGAGTACCTGGCCAGCGGGGAACGGCCTTACACGCTTCTCACGCACATGTTCATGCATTCCAGCTTCGCCCACATCATCGGGAACGTCCTTTTCCTTTTCCTCATCGGCGTCCAGCTGGAGTACAGGGTGGGCAAGTGGAGGACGTTCGTGCTCTATTTTGTATCCGGATTGATGGCCGCGGTCACTCAGTCGTTCATCCTCGGCCTGGACTCGACGACCCTCATGGTTGGCGCCTCAGGGGCCATCGCAGGACTGGTGGGCGCATTGCTGATGCTCTACCCGAGGGACAAGATACCGATGCTCCTCGGTCCGATCTTCCTGCCGAACGTGCCTGTCATCCTCGCGGCCGGGGTCTTCCTGGCGACGCAGCTGGTCCTGGACATCGCGTTCATAGGGAGCGGGCAATCGGGCGGCGTCGCATACGCGGCGCACCTAGGCGGTTTCGTCACCGGGCTTCTGCTCGCGGCGGTCCTTCCGAGACCGGCGGCAAGGGCCGGCAGGGCGATCGACGCATCTGGTTTGGAAGTGCTTGCGACGACCGACGCTCTCAGAGAGGAGCTGGAGAGGATAAGGTCCGAGACGGAGCCATCGGTAAGGGAGGCATGGCTGGAGGACTTCGTCAAGAACGCCAAATGCCCGAAGTGCGGCTCGTCCCTCAAGCTCAAGGGCAGCAAGGTTACTTGCAGGTGCGGATATGAGGTGAAGCTCAGATGACCAAATTGACTGTCAAGCAGCTATGCGAGGGATGGCTGGTCCGCGAACGCGGCATGGTCCTGGAGGCGCATTCGACGTCGTCCATCATTCTCGGCGGCAAGCTGGTGGTCGTCGTCGACACGAGCGATTGGACGCTCAGGTCGAAGGTCATCGAGACCCTGAGCGAATTAGGGATAAAAGGTGGGGACGTGGACGTCGTCGTCAACACGCACCTCCACCCCGACCATGTTTCCAACAACGACCTCTTCCCGAACGCGATTGTCATATTCCACGAGGCGGAAGGCCGAAGAGGGGTACGCGACATAGGGTCGGCGATGGAGCTCGACGAAGGCGTGAGGATCGTCCACACACCGGGGCACACGCGAGGTTCGGTCAGCGTCCTGGTCGAGGCCGAGGTTAGAACCGCCATCGCCGGCGACGCGATCCCGACGAAGGACAATTACACGAAGAGATTGCCGCCCGCATTGAACTACGACCCAGATCTGGCCATGAGGAGCATGGAGCGGATGATCGAGTGGGCCGATGTCATCGTCCCGGGGCACGGCCCCGCCTTCGAGGTCGTCCATTGACAACGCTTTAATCCGAAGAACGATTATGATAGGGATGGATTGATCAGATGACAGTACCTAACGCGCTCCAGCTGGAATGCCATAATTGCGGTGACCTCACGGTCCACGAGGTCTTGAAGGGGAAGATGGGGAGGGGCCAGGACGTCATCGAGGCGACGGTGAAGTGCCAGGAGTGCGGCACAGTGAGCAACGTCGTCGTCAGGGAGCCCAAGACGCTGACGATCCCCGTCATAATATCGGAGATGGGACAGTCGAAGAAGGAGTCCATCGAGATGGCCGAGGACGAGGAGGTCGAGGTGAACGAGGAGATGTTCGTCGGAGAGATCCCGATCATCGTCAGCGCCGTCGAATGCGGCGGAAGGCGGGTGTCCAAGGCTAAGGTCTCGGACATAACGACGCTCTGGGCGAAGCGCTTCGACAAGATCAGGGTCAAGGTCGCGATCAACAACGTCCACAAGACGCTCTCCGTCGACGTGGAAGCAGCTCCGGACGAGGAGTTCTATGTCGGAGACCTCATGACCGTAGGAAAGGACGAGGTCGTCATCCATTACATCATGTCGACCGATGGGATGGTCAGGCGAGGAATGGTGCCGGCCAGGGACATCGTCCGAATCTATACGAAGAAGGCCAGGAACACCAATTATTGAGAACATGGAGCCTGAGGAAGAGAGGGAACGGATGGTCGGCCGCCTCGGATCGGCGGGGGTCATCTGTGATGCCAAGGTCCGCAGGGCGATGCTGGCGGTCGAAAGGCATCTCTTCCTTCCGGACAGCATGAGGGAGGTCGCGTACATCGACAGGCCCCTAGACATCGGGCACGGTCAGACGATATCCGCTCCCCACATGGTCGCCATCATGGCCTCGATGCTCGACCTGTCACCGGGGATGAGGGTCCTCGAGGTCGGCGGCGGGTCAGGCTACCACGCGGCGGTCATGGCCGAGCTAGTAAGGCCGGGCGGCAAGGTCTTCTCCATCGAAAGGATCGAAGGACTCGCGAGAACGGCGAAGGCCAATCTGGCGAGGTCAGGTCACGACGATGTCGTCCAGGTCCTCATCGGCGACGGTTCAAAGGGACTGCCAGAGGAGGCCCCGTTCGATCGAATATCGGTCGCGGCCGCCGCTCCGGACGTGCCTGAGCCGTTGATCGAGCAGCTTGCGGATGGAGGAATGCTCCTAATCCCCGTCGGAGGGGCGCTGTCCCAAGAGCTGATGATGATCAGAAAGGTTGGAGGAAAGATCATCAAAAAGAAGGTCTGCGGGGTCATGTTCGTGCCGCTGGTCGGCGAGCACGGTCATAACGTCTGATCGCCGAGTATGTGCGGGAGGACGAGCCTGAGGTCCCTTTCCCTTATGACATGGTCGGCCCGCTCCACGACATAGTCGTCGATCGGGTTGAACGCGATCTTGAGGCCGGAAAGCTCGAACATCGAAACATCGATGAAGCTGTCCCCGATGCTGACCGTCCTTTCCGGCGGGACGCCGAACCTTCTTTGGAACCCTTCCAGCGACTCTCGCTTGCTTTTCAGAAGTACCTTCAGCACGCCGTTCCCCGTCAGGTTCCCGTCATTGGCGCACTCGAATCCGTTGGCAAGGAAATCGTCGAACCCGTATCGCTCCGCGATCTTGCCGGCGACCATGTCGAGGCCGCCGCTGACGATCACGCACCTGGCGCCGCTGGCCTTGATGGCGGAGATCGTCTCTCCGAGCCCCTTCATCATCGGCAGCGGTTCAAGTATCGACGCCATGTCGGTCCTGGAGAGGCCTGGACGCTTTCCGATCCAGAGCGAGATGTCCTTCCTCATGAACTCGAGGTCGTCGATCTCGCCCCTCAGAAAAGCATCGACGGAGGCTCGGTTCTTCACGCCGAAATGGTCATGGACCCAGGTCCAGCTGGAGGGATAGTCGATGAGCACTCCGTCCATGTCGAAGGCCACGAGGTCGTACCGGCGTACGGGCATATCCCTTCCGAGCGGGCAAAGGATATAATAACGTTCGGTCAATCGCTTCAACATGATCACGCTGGTGGGCGTGGGCCACGTCTTCGACATCGAGGGGCAGGTCCGTTCACTTATCCGAAGGACGGGACCGGCGGCCGTAGGCGTAGAGCTGGACAAGGCGAGATATGAGGCGCTCATGAACCCTGGAGGGAACAATAGCGTCCCGCTCGCGTACAAGCTGCTGGCGATCACCCAGCGCAGGATCGCAAGGCAGTACGAACAGTCGGTCGGCAGCGAGATGCTCGCCGCGGTCAACGAGGCCTGCGCTCTCGGCTCCGAGGTCCTTTTCATCGACGTCGACGCCGCCAAGATGTTCCGCAAGCTATGGGCAGAGATGCCCTTCAGGGAGAAAGTGCTCATGATGTTCTCAGGGCTGACTGGCCTTATAATTTCTAAGAAGAAGGTCGAGTCGGAGCTGAAGAAGTTCGAAGAGAACGAGCAAGGTTATCTTGAGCTTCTCGCCAAGGAGTTCCCGACCGTGAAGAAGGTCCTGATCGACGATAGGAACGAGGTCATGGCCAAGAGGATCGTCATGGCGGAGCAGAAGTACGGCAGCGTGCTGGCGGTGATCGGGGACGGCCACGTCGAAGGCATCCAGCTGATCCTCGACCGTCCGGACGTCTCCGTCGTGAGGCTCAAAGAGCTCCGCGAGATGAAGGTGGACGACTTCAGCGCCGGGGAAGGCAACTGCGAAGTGAAGGTCAGCTACTTCGTTCAGGAATGATGTGCAACCATTTTATCTGCACTTGGCGTTCGGTCTATCGTCATGAAGGTCGTTCTTCTCTCCTATACCAAGGACGCAGAGGTCCTGTGCGCCACGGCGGCCCGGACATGCTACTCCAAAGGGGTCCCGAGCGAGATCAAGGAAAAGATCGCGCCAGAGAGGGCAGGCAAGCTCATCGAGGACGTCGTCTCCATAGGGCACCATTCGGTCATCGAGCATGCGTACTACACCTTCTCGATCGAAGGCGTCAGCCGGGCGATGACGCATCAGCTCGTCAGGCACAGGATGGCGTCGTTCAGCCAACAGTCCCAGCGCTATGTCTCGATGCTCGATCCCGAATACGTCGTTCCCGACTCGATCTCCAAGGACGAGGAGAGCAAGAAGATATTCGTCGACGCGATGGACAATGCCTGGGAAGCGTATCAGAGACTGGCCGAGAAGGTGCCGGTCGAGGATGCGAGATACGTCCTTCCGAACGCATGCGAGACGAACATCGTGGTCACGATGAACGCCCGCGAGCTCATGCACTTCTTCTCGTTGCGCTGCTGCAACAGGGCGCAGACGGAGATCAGAGAGGTCGCTGACGAGATGCTGCGCTTGGTGAAGGAGGTGTCGCCGTCGATATTCAAGGACGCCGGTGCGCCCTGCGTGCGCGGTCCATGCACCGAGGGCAAGATGACCTGCGGCAAGCCCAGGAGGAAGGGGGCCGATGCAGGGTCCATACAAAAACAACATCCATCCAAATCATGATCCGATCTCGAATGAACATATATGTCACCAGACCGCTCTGAATAATGTTTAAATAGCCTAAACACTTTGGGCGGCTTTACTGGGGTGTGTCAATGGGCAACATCCGTCCTACTTACATCAAACGCGTAGCAATTGAACTGGTACAGCAGTATCCACGTGTATTCAGCGAAGACTTTGAGAACAACAAGCTGATGGTCAACAAGCTCTGCACGGTCGACTCCGTGAAGATGCGCAACCGCATTGCCGGTTACATATCCAGATACTGGCAGAACGTTCAGCAGAACTGAGCCTGTATCTAGCTTCCCTGGCGGCATGGTGCACGCTCTGCGTTGCATCATGGATCTCTATGGAGCGCCGCATTCTCGGGGAGGTCGAATCCTACATCCAGCATGGGCGCTGGGCAGAACATCGATCTTATTCTGGAGCATGGTCCGTCCGTTAGCTGGTACCATGTCCGTTCGGAGGGTCAGGAACATGCCAGTTCGTCGCATGCGACATTTATTTATACAGAACGTATTTTCCCCCTCTACCGCAAAAAATGCCCGTGTGGGGTAGCTTGGATATCCTAAAAGATTGCGGATCTTTAGACCTGGATTCGAATTCCAGCACGGGCGCCAATATCACCCTTCCTCCTTCTTTTCGAGACCGACCTTCTCGACGATATTGAGATTGCCCGGAGGCAGTATCCTCGAGATCTCCTCCTCTGGGACCTCGAACGCCTTGGACAACATCGATGAGGCCTTGCCCCTGTCCATGTCCCCCGGCTCGATCACTACGAACTTCGTTGAGCTGGCCCTCATGGTGCCCTCGGGGGAGCTCATGACCTTTCGGGTCCCTTCGTAAGCGACCTCCCCGATAGCCAACCTGAGCGGTAGATGGTGGTTGTAGTTCCTTTTCCCGCGGATGATGAACCCACCCCTCGGGACGAACTCCCCGGCCACAGGCGTCTTCGACACCTGATCGGGAACGACCCAGTAGGCGCTTCCCTCGCTCACGCCGGCCGTCCAGGCCT
>JAJFUT010000006.1 GCA_021372315.1 Methanobacteriota archaeon | reverse complement strand
TCCTGGGGCTTGTCGACCCTTAGAACGAGCACTGCCCCGTGCTTCCCGCTGAAGGCGTACGAGTAATCGATGTTGATCTTTGCCGCGCCAAGGATGTCCGCCATCTCCCTGAGCCCGCCAGGCACGTCCCTCATCCTCACTCCGATGACATCGGTTATCCTGACCATATAACCGAGGCTCTCGAGCTTCTTGACCGCCGCATCGGGCTTGGACACCAACGCCCGGATGACACCGAAGCCCTCCGCCTCGGCGATGCTGAAGGCGAGTATGTCGATACCGTCCTCCTCTAGCGCCCTCGCGAATGCCGCGAGCTGTCCTGGCTTGTTCTCGGAGAACAACGAGACCTGTTTCAGATAATGGCTGGTTGGCATCAGATCTTCCTCCTGTCTATGACGCGCTTAGCCTTCCCATCGAACCTGGGAAGGGAGTCGGGATTGGCCAGTTCGACCTCCACCGCGACGTTCAGCGACGATCTGAGCGCGCTTGCGACCTTGTGCTTGATCTTCATGAGATCATTGATCTTGTCGCTGAAATACTCTTTCTTGATCTCGACCCTGACAAGAATGTCGTCGAGCTCGCCCTTCCTGTCGACCTCGATCATGAAGTGAGCTCCGACCTCTGGTATGGACATCAGCGTATGCTCGATCTGCGACGGGAACACGTTGATGCCCCTGATGATCAGCATGTCGTCGACGCGGCCCTGGATGCGGCCGATCCTTGGATGGGTCCTTCCGCATTCGCAGACCTCCTCGTCCATGGTCGTTATGTCGCCTACCTTGTACCTTATGATCGGCAGCGCCTCCTTCTGAAGCATCGTCACTACCAGTTCGCCCTTCTCGCCCGGCGCCACTGGCTCGTTCGTCTCGGGGTCCAGTATCTCGATCAATGCCATGTCGCTCCAGATATGTATTCCCTTCTGGATGGAGCACTCCGTGCACAACGGGCCTGAAAGTTCGCTCGTACCATAGATGTCGTACGCCTTGATCCCGAGGTCGTTCTCGATCCTCTTACGCATCTTCTCCGACCATGGTTCTGCACCAAGGACCGCCTTCCTGAGCTTCGTGTCCCTCTTGAAGTCGATGCCTATCCTCTCGGCGATCTCTCCCATGTGCAACAGGTATGATGGCGTGCACGCGATGGCGGTCACGTTCATGTCCTTCATGAGCTCGATCTGCCTTTCCGTGTTTCCTACGCTCGCAGGAAGTACGGCAGCTCCTACCCTCTCGGACCCGTAGTGGAGGCCGAGACCGCCTGTGAACAGACCGTATCCGTAGCTCACCTGCATGGTGTCCCCGCGTCCTATGCCGCAGGACGTGAGCGCCCTCGCCAGAGAGTTGCTCCAGACGTCCAGGTCGTTCTGGGTGTAACCGACAACGGTCGATTTTCCCGTCGTACCGGACGAAGCATGGAACCTGACGACATCATCGCGAGGGGTGACGAAAAGCTTGTCCGGGTAATTGTCGCGGAGATCGGACTTTCGCATGAACGGCAGCTTGGTCACATCGGCCAGGCATTGGATGTCATCCGGATGTACGCGCGCGGCCTTCATTCGGTCGTGATAGAACTCGGAGAAGCTGTAGAGCTTGTAAACAAGGGTCTTCAGCTGCTTGTACTGCATGCCCTTCAGTTCTTCGACGGGCAACTTTTCCATCCGCGGGTTCCAGTAATTGATGGTAACACCTCTCGCCAGGTCCCCGGCGTCAAAGCGACCGCCGCATATCTGGACAGCTGACGTTGGGGGGTAAAGGCCGTGGATGTTAATAATGGTGATGCGAGTTGTCACGCCGCGTGCTATACCATTTCACACCCATCTAGAGAATAAGAAAAAAGGGCCAGGTGAGGTTAGTAGTCCCCCTTCTGTTTCAGGCGACATTCAACTAAGCACCCTACCCGCCGGTCCTGAGATCGTCATTCCAGCTGTTTGGGCTTGCTCCGGTGGGGAGTCACCGTTTCACCAGATCCCGGGGAACGTCACCGTCAGGCGGATCATCCTTAACCCGGGCTGTGTCGTTTCTGCGTCCTTGCCCTGGCTCTCACCAGGCCGCTCGCGAGGCCCACCTTTCTCGTGGAGGGGGGAACTTCCTCAGCTGGGCTTTCGCCCTACCGTCGGTCGCCCTTCCTCTCCTGGCGATCGTCAAGATTCCATCGATGGTATTAAACCTATCGAACCTCAGAAATGCTTGGGCGATGTCGATTCGTAGGGCTCTTCAGGCAAAGGTTAATAATGGACCCCTACATTCGGAGTCGCACGTGCAGGGGTAGCCAAGCATGGCCAACGGCGCTAGATTGAGGGTCTAGTCCCTAGCGGTCCTTGGGTTCAAATCCCAACCCCTGCACCATCATGCATATCCAGCTTCGTAAGAAATTTTCTTATACGGTGGTAAATTCTGCCCTGGTGAGCCAGCAACATTTTGCGCAACCTCTGTTTTTTGCTCGGTTTTTACTCCGATGCTCAACGCTTTTTGTGCGTCATTTATTGCTGCCTCTCCTTTCTTGCGACAGTATGCCTTCTCGGTCATCGTCGTACTTGCATGCCCCATCAATCGGGACACCGCATCTATCGGAACCTTCTGGTCCACGGCTGTTTGGCCGAAGGTTCTCCTGCACGCCCTTAGATCGAATACAACGCCTGAGTCCGCTGTTACGATCTCCCTCATCTTGGTCAGACTGTTCGACGATAGATACCCGTCCCCGCCCGTTCGGATCTCCCGAATCGCAGGGAAAATTGCTACGACGAACAGGCAGTTACGACGCACGATCACGTCATTTCTGACCTTCAGATACCTCTTCAGGAACGGAATTCCGTCTGGGTGTATGATCGAGGTGCGGGGTTCACCGTAACTGTCCTCTCCCTTGACGTGTTCCGTGAAGATCGTGCCCGCTTCAATGTCGATATCGCTAACCCTGTCACAAAAAACTTGACCCGGATCCCTTCCTCATACTAGATGGATCAGATTGAACGAACAAAATATTATTCGGATCCCGTTCCTTCGACCGACTTTGTTCCGGCAATTTCAATTATAGAATTCTCAAGAGAGCCTGACTCAGTAATAATTTGAATATGATGATGCATATTTTAATCTGGTAACAGATCTGGTTCAAAATTCAATATA
>JAJFUT010000028.1 GCA_021372315.1 Methanobacteriota archaeon | reverse complement strand
AGGCCATCGGACCGGTTGAACGAACGATTTGATGGTCGTTCCCATGGATAAAGGTATAAGTTAGTTAGGGATATCACGCGTTTATAAGTGATTTAAAATGACAGATGGTTTCGATACGCTCGGTCTTGATCCGTTGTTGCTCAAGGCCGTAGAGAGAATGGGGTTCAAGGAACCGACCCCCGTTCAACTGGAGACGATCCCGTTGCTCCTGGCAGGAAAGGACGTCATGGCTCAGGCGCAGACCGGTACCGGCAAGACGGCCGCGTTCGGTCTTCCGCTGTTGCAGAACATCAGCAGGGGAAGGAAGCCCTTCGCCCTGATATTGTGCCCGACCAGGGAGCTCGGCGTCCAGGTCGCTGAGGAGATCAAGAAGCTCGCCTACTACATGGACGACGTCAGGGTCCTCGCGATCTATGGCGGAAGGTCCATCGATGAGCAGATAAATAGCTTGAAGAAAGGTGTCGACATCGTCGTCGGTACGCCTGGCCGTATCATCGATCACCTTCAGAGGAAGACGCTGGACCTCTCGGAGATCGAGTTCCTCGTGCTCGACGAGGCCGACCGCATGCTGGACATGGGATTCATCGAGGACATCGATTACATCCTGGAGAAGGTCCCGAAGGAGCGCCAGACGATGCTGTTCTCCGCCACAATACCTGAAGGAGTGAGGAAGATCGCCGAAGGCCACATGAGGGCGTACACCAAGGTCGACATCAGCGAGCAGGAGCTCGTCCTTCCGACCACGAAGCAGGTCTACTTCAACATCGAGAGGAAGAACAAGATATGGGCATTGTGCCGCGTCCTTGACAAGGAGCACCCGAAGGCCATAGTGTTCGCGCAGACGAAGATGATGGTGGACATCATCGCGAAGAGGCTCCAGTCGTACGGATATCCTGCGGCCGAGCTTCACGGAGACATCACCCAGGCCAAGAGGGAGAAGACCTTGAAGGACTTCAGGTCTGGGAAGATCATGATCCTCGTCGCCACCGACGTCGCCGCAAGGGGACTGGACATCGAAGGCGTCACTCATGTCATCAATTATGACATACCCGAGGACCCCGAGATATACGTCCACCGCATCGGCAGGACCGGAAGGGCTGGCAAGGAAGGGATCGCGATCACGTTCATCACGTCCGCCGAGATGTACCTCCTGAAGAAGATCAAGGAATACGGGGTCGTGGACGTCGAACAGGTGGAGGTCCCCGAGACCGGGAAGCGCGACCTCGTGAGAAGGGTCACGGACTTCACCGATGTCGCCGACATCTTCGGGATGGTCAAGATGGAGCTTGACATCGGCGAGAAGGACGGCCTTAAGAAGATCGATCTCTTCGACGTGCTGACCAACCAGCTCAGGATAAGCGATATGGACATCGGGAACATGATCATCGAGAACGACCATACCATCTTCGAGATCCAGAAGACCGCCGCCGTTAAGGCGCTGAACGGGATGGGGAAGACCACAATAAAGGGCAGGAAGCCCACTGTCAGGGTCATCCCGGTCCAGAAAGGCGAATATTAAAAAAATTGAGATGAGCCGCCAGGCTCATCTCTTCCTTAGCATCGACCGAAGCGGGTTCCGGAACTTTCCCTTTTCGTTCACGTTCCTTATCCTTCCGGTCAGCAGGATGTCCTTCTTGAACAGCGCCACGGCGATGGCCATCATGACGATGGCGAATCCAGCTGTGTAAGCGATGCCGGCGAACACGATCGCGTAGTCGCCAAGCATCAGGTTGTTCACGGCGAACATCGGGTGCGAGAACGGTATCGCGAAGACGACCACCTGGAGCCACGAGGGCAGGCTTCCGAAGTCGCTGAACAGGCTGATGAGCATGGGGATCATCGCCAGCATCGTCACCGGGAGCGTCATCGTCTGCGCCGCCTTGAAGTTCTTGGTGAAGATGCCGAGTATCATGCATATCGCCAGGCCGCATAGCAGCGCCATGAAGAGCGACACCCCGATGATGACATAGTCCAGGATGCCCAGGGAGAGGCCGTAGCTATCCAGGTCGATCGTCGCCGAGGACAATAACGAACTGTAGTAATAGCCGAGGCCGACCATGTATATCATCGACATTATGAGCCCAACTATCGTTGCACCGGCCAGCTTGCCGAAGACAATCCATGTCCTCTTGACGGGGAGCGTGAGAAGCGTCTCGAGCGTCTTGTTCTCCTTCTCGCTTCCCATCGATGTTATGACCATCCCGCCCGCCATGATGATGACTAGCATGACGATGATCGGCACTACGAACCCAGACGATTGGAACACCGTATCGATCTGGTCCGGGGTCACTCCGGACATCTCGTTGCCGTTGAGGAATGTCGTGCTGTAGACGGCGACCGGCGAGATCACGACCTCTGGTACGGCGGTCATGTCGTTGCTGATCATGCGCAAACTGATGTCCTGGGACATGGCCGTGACGGAGCTGAGCACTAGGCTCGATTGAACAAGGTCGATCAGGCCCGTGCCGGTCTTGTGATAGAATATCTCGACCCATCCCTGCGAGCCGCTCTCGATGTTGCTGGTGAAGTTCCCGGGGATGTGGACGAGCGCGTTGCCGATGCTCCCTTCCTTCAACCGGGACAGACCCTCCTCGAGGCTGCTGCCGTCGAACGTTATGACGCTGTTCGTCACGAGCGATAGCCTGGCGACGGATGAGAGGTTTCCTGTGTCATCGATGACGAGCCCGAACTCCGGTTTCTCATCGATGTCCTCCGTGACGCCGCTGAAGGCGCTCCCCAAAGAACCGAAGATGACCGCCATGATGATGATCGGTATCAGTGTGGCCGGCGTGAGCAGCTCCTTGATCTCCTTGCCGATTATCCTGCTCAGCCCGCTCATCTGACCACCTCCACGAAGACGTCCTCGATGTTATTGGCCGAGTACTTCTCCTTGAGCTCCTTCGGGGTGCCCATCTCCATTATCCTGCCGTCGTTGATTAGGGCGATCCTGTCGCACATCAGCTCGACCTCGAGCATGTTGTGGGAGGAGAGCAGGACCGTCGTTCCTTCCCTGGTCTTGTTCCTCACGATCCTCCTGATCCCCTGTGCGTTCACGACGTCGAGACCAGAGGTCAGTTCATCCAGGATCGCGAGCTTCGGCTCCATCATCAGCGCCCTTCCGACGAGCAGCTTGCGGGCCATTCCCTTGCTGTACGTCTCGACCTTGTCATCGATGCGATCATCGAGGTTGACGATCTCCAGACCGCGCTTCACCATTTCCACGGGGTCCTTCTCGCCGATGAAGAAGCCGGCGATGAACTCAAGGTACTGCCGCCCGGTCATGTTCTTGTACGCTCCCGCGTCCTCGGGGAGATAGCTGATGATCTTCCGTATCTCTGGAGCCTCGTTCTTGAGGTCCTTTCCGAATATCTCGACCTTGCCGCCTGTGATCTCGAGCAGGGTCGCAAGCAATCTGAGCGTCGTCGTCTTGCCGGCCCCGTTCGGGCCGATCAGGCCGAAGACCTCCCCCTCGTGCACGTCGAACGTTATGCCCTTGACGGCCTGAAAATCACCATAGCTCTTGTGAAGATCCGTGACCTTGACTGCTTCCATTTCCTTCCCCCCGATGGATGCGAACTGCGGCTCGCAGCGGGAGGGGAGTGCACTTCAGATATTATCAATTTTTGAACAGGGATGCGTCAAGAGATTTGGATGAAGATGGCCTCGCCGAACCTTTGGACCGTTCCGCCCCATTTCGACGTTGGCCCGGAAGTGCATCATCTGCCAGGCAGAGACGTTCCCTTGACCTTTTCCGGTGTCTCGGCCAGCTGCATGTGCGAATATATCCAATAATAGACCAGGAATGTGCAGACCCCCGTCGCTCCGATGATGACGGCCATCGTCCAGACGAAGTGCTCCTCGGGGACCGTGTACATGTAGCCTATGACCGTCGCGATCGTGTTCGGGACGAGCACCATCGTGCCGATTATCGTCATCCACGTCATGATGAATATGAGCCTGTTGTTGATGATGAGCAGCTGATTGTTGTGAAGCGTCTGGAGCATCGTCGTGCCCGAGACCAGCACCTCCGACATGTGCTCCGTCAGGCTGATGTGCTTGTTGACGTTCGTCGCCAGATTGGAGATGTTCTGAAGCACCTTCTGATTGTCCGATATGAGCTCGGCGTCCCCATACCTCAGCTGGTTCAGCAGGTCCAGGCAGCGCCACAAGGAGGTGAGGTAGTTGATCAGGCCGTGCTTGACCTCGTAGATGTACCTCCCCGTCTCCATGTAGTGCATGGTCGGGTCGAGCAAGGCCTCGCTGATATCGTCCGCCCTGTCCTCTATCTGGCGGAGCTGCTCGAAGTTGCGTTCGTTGTTCACTCCGATGATCCTCGCCAGGACGAGAGTGAGCTTGTCGACCGTCGGCATCATGACCGGCAACTTCGACATCCAGCCATCCGCGTACCTGGAGAACTGAACGAGCCTCGTCACCGAACGGTCGTGTACCGTTATGATGAGGTTCTTCTTGACCAAGATGATTATCGGCTTGACGTCCACCTCGACATCCTTGATCTGGATGGCCGGCATGACCATTCCCATCTCGCTGTCAAGGTCCTCGTAAGCCTCGTAGGAGTCCTCGACGAGCTTCTTGGCCATGCGCTCAGAGAAACCGAACTTCCTGGCGATGATCAATGCCTCACGGTCGAAATCATCGGCGACATAATCGATCCAGGTCAGAATGTCCTCCTTCGCGATGCCGGTCAGGTCCTCGGCGTCCTTCGAGGTGACCTTCGCGACCTTGGCCGGGGCGGGAGGGATGGTCACGCATACGAACTTGGGAAGGTCTTCATGGCCAGGGCCGCGGAACGCCTCATCTCCGTTCGGACCTCTGGTCTCTTGCATGGAATCCACTCGGTCGTTATGCCTCGTCCGCCTTCTTCGGCAGCTTGACCCTCTTCTTGACCCACCACCATGCCAACGCGGTCGCGGCGATGGTCGACATCGTTATGACGGACATCGTCCAGATGATCTCCAGGACGTCGAGCCCGAACACAAAGCCGAATATCGTGGCCAGCGTGTTGGGCACGAGCACGGCCGTACCAAGGATGGTAAGCCACGTCATCGTGAGCGACATCCTGTTATTGAGTACCTGCAGCTGGTTGTTGTAGAGGGACTGGAGCACCTCTAGTCCGGAGGCGAGCACCTCGGACATGTGCTCGCTGAGCTCGATCTGCCTGTTCAGGTCGTCGGCCAGGAGCCCGACCTTGGCCAAGACCTTCGTGTTGTCCGTGATGACGTCAGCATCACCGTAACGCAGGGAGTTGATCACGTCGAGCGTCCTCCAGAGCGTGTTCAGGTACGTGATCAGCGAGTGCTTCACACCGTAGATCTGCTTCCCGATCTCCCCCCTCGGGGTAGTGGGATCGACCAGCGTCTCCGATAAGCTATCCGATAGCTCTTCGATCCCCCTCAGCTGCTCGAAGTTCCTCGTATTGTTCTCGTCGATGATGCGGACGAGCATCATCGTGAGCTTGTCCTCCTGAGGCATGACGTCGGGGAGCTTCGTGAGATAGGAGTCGGCGTACCTGGAGAACTGTACCAGACGGACGACCTCCATGCTATGAATCGTGAGTATGAGGTTCTTCTTGACCAGGACGATGAGGGGGAACACGTTGAGCTTGGAACCCGTGACCCTGACCGCCGGGATCATGATGCCCAGCTCGACCTCCCTGTCCTCGAAGCTGGCGTAGTACCCCTTGAGAAGTCCGGATATCATCGATTCGCTGAACCCGAACATCGCGGCGACCTTCGCCCCGTCGACCTCTAGGTCTGGCGCGGCATAGTTGACCCACGATAGCGCTGCCTTCTGCACCGTCGGAAGGAACTCCTCCGGCGTCGAGCCCATCGTCTTGACCGGCTTCGCGCTCAGATGGGGAAGGGAGACGCAGATGACCTTCTTCCCAGCCTTATATTGATCGACCTCGCTGGCCGCCGTGCCGTTCATGGCAGGGGGCCTTTCACCGTTCACGTTCGATCCGTTAGTCGTCTCGGTCAACCTATCGCCCTCGGAAATGGTCCTGATTGGTAAAGTTCACCAACGATAAATAGTAACCTGAGACCACCTCCAGTCGTGAGGCTCCAAACGTTCGGACCAGCGTATCGATGTTCACTCTTGGCGGTAGCGATAGCTGATGTTGCACCCGCCCTCGCGGCTGACCATGCACGGGCCCATCGGGCGCTTGGGCGTGCAGCTCTTTCCGAACGCGGGGCAGTCCTTCGATTCGATTATGCCCCGCAGCATCTCTCCGCACCTGCAGCCGCCCATGTCCTCCCTGACGACCGGCGCCTTGGCGATGATTTCCTCGTAGACCTTGCGCGCGTTGTGAGCTTCGAACTCGGGCCTAAGCTCCAACGTGCCGCCCGGAATGACGGGGAACCCCCTCCAGTTGCGGTCCACCGGATGGAACACGTCCTCGAGCATCCTCATCGCGATCGGATTGCCCTCCGGCCTCACGACCCTCGAATACTCGTTCTCGACCTCGGCCCTTCCCTCGACGAGCTGCTTGGCGATCATATAGACCGTGACCATGACGTCCAGGGGCTCGAATCCGCCGACGACCTGCGGGACCTTCAGGTCCTTGGAGAATCGATCGAAGGGCCTGAGGCCGATGATCGTGGCCACGTGGCCGGGCTGTATGAGCCCGTCGATCTTGACCTCGCCCATGTGGAACAGCGCGTCCAACGCCGGCGGGAGTATCCTGTGGCAGCTCATTACGCTGAAGTTCTCAGGTGGGTCGTCCAGCAGGACCGCGGCCGTCGTAGGGCTCGTCGTCTCGAAGCCTATGGCCATGAAGACGACCTTCTCGGCATCCTTCGCCACCTTGATGGCGTCCGTGGACGAGTACACGACCCTGACGTCAGCACCCTCTGCCTTGGCGTCCGCGAGCGAGCCGATCGGGGTCGGGACAGTGAGCATATCGCCGAACACCGTGATCGTGACCCCGCTCTTGGCCAGCGTTATCGCTTCGACGACCTCTTTGGTCGTCGTGACGCAGACGGGGCATCCAGGTCCCTGCCTGATCCTGATACCGACGTCCTTGAGCATTGCCTCGATGCCGAACTTGACCAAGGTGTCCTGGTGCGTCCCACAGACGTGCATGATGCTGATATCTTTCAGATCCATCGCCCTGAGCGATTCGATGATCTTCTTGGCCGTCGCCTCTTCCCTGTACCTGAACATTAATCGTTCACCACCTTGACGGACGTGACCCTGCAGCTCTTCCCCTTGAGGACCTGCACGTTCAGGCCGCACTTGGGACATGTCAGCTTCGGGATGTTGGTATGAAATGATTCGTCCGACAGATATTCCGCCGGACCCTTGTAACCGCACGAATCGCACCTGACCTCGACGGCCTCGTCCTCGATGACGAGCTTGGAACCCTCCAGCACCGTCCCCCTCGTGAGTATCTCGTATGCGAACTCCAGCTGGTCCTTTCCGAGGTACGTCAGCTCCCCGACGACAAGTACTAGCTCCTCGACCTTGTCGAACGTGTGGGAATCGAGTTCGTTCCTGACGCTCTCGAGTATGCTGGACATGACCGATACTTCGTGCATTCGAACACCGAACGTGGGCTGATATATATTAGACATCGCAAAATGTCCTGAACATGCTTCGAAGGTTATTTTCTGACGCCCTTGATAAGGAACATATATCCAGCCGTCGATGACGGGACGGTCGGAACATGAAAGCCGAAGAAGGGAAGGACCGCAACGAACTTACCATGGAGTCGATACTCGAAGGCAAGAAGCTGGATGCTTATGCTGAGCATTGCACCAAGAAGATGCACACCTGTGCGCTGTGCGGATCGGTCGGTTATCTGAAGAAACCGATGAAGCCCGTCGGCGAGAAATGGGTCTGCATCGACTGCATGAGAGAGCTCAAAGAGGTCCTCGACACCTTGCCGCAATGGGAATCTGAGATACAGATCGGCAAGGAGATGAGCAAGAAGGTCGACGACATGCTCGACGTCTAGTCCTTCGAGCTGATGACAGAGGAACCGAAGTCGCAGCCCCCGAGCAGGGGGCACCTCGAGCATCTGGGGTTCCGCGGTAGGCACGTCCTTTGCCCGAACCGGACGAGCATGCTGTTGATGTCGCACCATAGCTCCTTAGGCACCTTGGCCTTCAGTTCAAGCTCGGTGTCGTCCGGATGCTTCGTCGATACCCATCCGATCCTGTTCGATATCCTGTGGACGTGCACGTCGACGCAAAGACCGTCCTTTTTGAATCCGTAGGAGAGCACGCAGTTCGCCGTCTTCCTTCCCACCATCGGGAGCGTGAGAAGCTCGTCCATCGTCCCAGGCACCTGGCCGTCGAACCTTTCGACGAGCTCCTTGCATATCTTCTGCAGACCTCTCGCCTTGACCTTGTAGAAGCCAGAGGGTCTGACGAGATCCTCTATCTCGGACGGGTCTGCATCGGCGATCGACCTAGGGTCCGAGTATCTCTCGAAGAGCTGCTTGGCAGCCCTATGCGTGTTCGCGTCCTTCGTCCTGTGAGAGAGGACCGTGGCCATAAGCACGTGGAAAGGGTCCGTCGGCCATTCGGGGTCGTGCAGGTCGTCCGCCCCGGGGAACGCATGGCCTTCGATGTCACCACCGATCAGCTTCAGATCGCTCCTTATCTTCGACGCCTTTGCTCCAGCCATTCCTTCGCCTCCCCGATCATGTAGAGAGAGCCTGTGACCAGGATCGCTTCCCCTGGCATGCACGATTCGATCGCCTCGTCGATCGCGGCCCCGACGTCGCTGACGACCGTAACGTCATCGCAATGTTCCCTCAACGCCTTGGCAACCGTTTCGGCCGGATACGCCCTCTTCGTCTTAGGCGATGTGGCTATCGCCTTGGAGGCCATGCCCCCAAATGTTCCGGCGATACCTTCGATGTCCTTGTCGTCGAGCACGCCGAGGACCAGGACCCACCTTCCGTCATGAAGCATCTTGAGCTCGTCCGCGACGACCTTGGCGCCATCCGGTGTGTGGCTGACGTCGAAGACAATCCTCGGTCTTTCTGAGACGACCTCGATGCGACCCGGCCATATGACCTTCGAAAGACCAGAAGAGATGTCTTTCTCCCTGATGCGAACGCTCTTTACTGACACGTCCAGCGCGCACTCGCAGGCCATGGCGGCGTTGCTTGCCTGGAACGCTCCAACGAGCGGCACCTTGACGGTCCCGTCTATGGACCCCAGCCTCACCATGATGCCGTCCCAGCCACTGGCCGTGACCTTGAAATCGAATTCCCTTCCCGCTACGAGCAGGGGCGCCGCGTGGTCCCTGGCCACCGCGTCGATGACCCTCAGTGCGGTCTCGTCGGTCTCGGCGGTGATCACCGTGACGTTCTCCTTAATTATCCCAGCCTTCTCGAAGGCGATCTTCGCGACCGTGTCTCCGAGATGCTGGGTATGTTCGAGGCTGATCCTTGTAATGACCGTGCATAATGGCTCGATGACGTTCGTCGCGTCAAGCCTGCCTCCCATGCCCACCTCGACGACGGCCATCTGCACCCCCTTCCTCTTGAAATGAAGGAAAGCGATGGCGGTGGTGATCTCAAAGAACGTGAGCCTCCTTCCCTTGGGGAACTCCGGGGATTCGACGATTTGCCGGATCTCTTCAGCAAGGGCCGCGACCTCGACCTTCGGGACCATTGCCCCTTGGACCTGTATCCGCTCCTCGAAATCGACCAGATGAGGAGATGTGTATAATCCGGTGACCAATCCGGCCTCCTGGAATATCGATGCCAGCATCGCGCATACAGAACCCTTGCCGTTCGTCCCGGCGACATGGACGCTCCTGAACGACCTCTCGGGGTTCCCGAGGGCCGCCATCAGGTCCTGCATTCTGTCGAGACCGAGCTTGATCCCCATGTTCTCGAGCGAGAACAGCCATTCCAATGCCTCATCGTACTTCATGCTCTCCCTCCTTGGGCGAAAGATCGGGGGACATGACCCAGTCCCTAAGCTCCGTGCCATCATGCTTTGCCATGGATTTCATCATGCGCATGACGCCCGAACCGTACTGCGCCGCCTTCTTCCTCCTGTCGGCCTCCTCTGTGAGGCCAAGCGACCTCGCGACATCCCTCAGCGCAACCTTCATGATGCCATCATTGACAATGAGGCAATCCGGAAGCTCCGCAGCGGCATCGATCACCCCCCGATCGAGATAAGGATGGACCATCGACTTTCCGAAATGCGATGCCAAACGACGCTCGTTGGCCGAACCGGATGAAACGAGCCCGGCGACGTCCTTCGCCATCTCCTCCCTTCTCGTTCGAGCGTCCATCGTCCCGTAGCGGGCGTATCCCCCGAACAGCTCGTCGGCCCCCTGTCCGTTGGCAAGCAGCAGCTCCTTGGAATCTCTGGCTATGAAATAAAGAGGCATCTCGAACGAGATCGCAAGCGGACCGATCCTGCCCAGGACGGATTGGATACCTATGACGGCCTCCCTAATGTCGTCCTCCCGGACCACAGTACCGACCCATTCGAGACCGAGGTTCTTGGCCGTAGCCTCGGCGACGGTCATGTCATGGGAGCCTTTGACACCTATCGTGTAAAGCGTCGTGTTCGACCTTCTTCGCGCCAGCTCCGCTATCACGCAACTGTCGACCCCGCCAGAGAACAGGACACCGACGTCCGAACCGCCCAGCGAGCTGTCGGCGGCGGTCTCCAAGGCCTTGACAAGCCTAGTGACATCGTTCACGGCCAGTAATTGGGGGTCCGTCATATAAGGATGACCGAGGAACGCGTGTTAAGAATCGGCCTAGAAAGTGTTATCAGGGCATATGCGAATCCGAGTGCGAGAACATGGACAACGTGACGCGTATCGGGGTGTCAATAGAACCTGACCTCCTCCAGATGTACGATGAGATGATCGAGTCGAAGGGCTACAAGACCAGGTCCGAGGCGTTCAGGGACCTCATCAGGGATGCCCTGACGCACAACACCGTGGAGGATGCTGAGGCCGCCGTATGCGGAACGATCACCTTGCTTTACAATCACAACAAAGGGGATGTGAAGGACAAGCTCATGGACATCCAGCACAACCACCATCACCTGATTTCCTCATCAGTGCACGTCCATATGGACCTTGAAAGGTGCCTCGAGGTTCTGATCGTGTCGGGCAAGGTCAGGGAGATAATGGCGCTGACCGATGAGCTGGGGAGCGTCAGGGGGGTCCAGAACGGCGTTCCTGTGATGCTGTCTGGAGAGTTCACGGAGCATCACCATGATGGCAAAGTGACCGAGCACGAGGGAGCACATCATCACCACCATCACTGAATACCAATCCGTTAAATAAACGAACATTCTTGGTGCGACCTCGATGAAGAGTCTCATTATTTCGGAGAAGTCCGACGCGGCCGCCAGGATCGCCTTCATCCTATCTGGCGGCACGATGAGGCGTAATCGCCTGCACGGAGTTCAAACCTTCGAGTTCGAAAGGGGCGGCGACACGTACTACGTTGCTGGCCTGAGAGGGCACGTGATAGAGCTCGACTATTCTGATGAATACAACGATTGGCACAGCGTCGATCCCAAGACGCTAGTGTACGTCGAGCCAGAGAAGAAGATCACTGCCAACAACATCATCGATGCACTGAGGGACCTCTCGAAACAGGTCCACGAGATCATAATCGCGACCGACTTCGACCGCGAAGGAGAGCTCATCGGTCTGGAGACCGTCAAGCTCCTGGACTTTGACATGAAGGATGTCAGACGTGCGAAGTTCTCCGCGTTCACCAAGATCGAGATAGAGAGGGCGTTCTCCGAACTGACGCTGCCGGACCACAAGCTTGCGGAGTCGGCCGAATGCAGACAGGTCATCGACCTCGCATGGGGAGCGTCACTTACAAGGTTCATATCATTGGCATCAGGGCAGATGGGCAACAACTTCCTGTCCGTCGGAAGGGTGCAGAGCCCTACCCTTAGCCTTGTGGTCGACAGGGACAGAGAGATAAAGACATTCGTCCCGAAGCCTTATTGGAACATCACTGCAGGGTTCAACAAGGGAGAGGACTTCAGCGGGACCCACCAAGGAAATCCGTTCTGGGAGGAGGACGCCGCAAATGGCGTCCATGCCAAGGTCTCCAACGAGAAGACCGCGGTCGTCGCGACCTACGAGATCAAGACGAAGGAAGAATACCCCATTCCGCCGTTCAACACGACGATGTTGCTGGCCGAGGCCAACCGCCTGGGGATCAGCGCCAGCGCGGCGATGAAGATCGCCGAGGACCTTTACACATCAGGGTTCATATCATATCCTAGGACGGACAACACCGTCTATCCGCGCTCGCTCTCGCTGAAGTTCATCCTTGAGAAGCTCAAGGAATCTGACCTCAAGGAGGAGGCGGAGGAACTGCTCAAGCAGCCGCAGCTTCACGCATCCAGGGGCAGGGTCGAGACGACCGACCATCCGCCGATCTATCCGACGGAGGCTGCGACCAAGAAGCAGCTCAAGGGGGACAAGTGGACGGTCTACGAGCTGATCGTCAGGAGGTTCATGGCAACGGTCGCGCCTCCGGCGAAGTCCGAATCGCGCGACGCCGTGATAAAGGTCGCCGGAGAGCCCTTCGATGTCAAGGGCTACCGCATCCTGGAACCGGGATGGCGCAAGTATTACCATTACATCAGGGTCAACGAGGTGATCGTCCCCGATCTCAAGGTCGACGAGACCGTCACGCTCAAGAGGACCAACCTCGAGAAGAAGGAGACGAGGCCTCCGGCCCGTTACTCCCAGGGAACGCTCCTTCAGGAGATGGAAAGGCTCGGACTTGGCACCAAGAGTACCAGGCATGAGATCATCCAGAAGCTCTACGACAGGAAGTACGCGGTCGGGAACGATCTCGTTCCGACCGAGGGCGGCATCGCCGTCATCGAGGCACTGGAGAAGCACGCCAACACGATCACACAGAGCAAGATGACCTCCCATCTCGAACAGGACATGGACGACATCGCCAACGGCAAGGCGACGATCGGAGAGATCGTCGAGGAGTCGCAGGACATGCTCTCGGACGTCCTCGACGCGATGGAGATGAACAAGAAGCAGATAGGGGACGAGATCCGATCGGCCCTCGCCGAGCAGCATAATCTGGGCAAGTGCCCCGATTGCGGAGGCGACCTGAGGGTCATCAGGACGAAGAAGGGGACGGAGTTCATCGGTTGCATGAACTATCCCAACTGCCAGAGGACGTACAGGAAGCCGTCCGGAGCGCTCGTCCAACCTACCCAGGAGGTCTGCGAGGTGTGCAAGATGCCGATGATCAAGGTCATCAGGCGCGGGAACCCTCTAAGGATCATCTGCATAGACCCGGAATGCGAATCGAACAAAGGAATGGACGTCGTCGGCAAGTGCCCCGAATGCGGAAAGGACCTCAAGGTGCTCTTCTCGAGGGCCGGAAAGAGGTTCCTCGGATGCTCTGGCTACCCGGAATGCAAGAGGACGTACCCTCTACCGCAGTATGGCGCGATATTCTCGACGGGCGACCTCTGTCCGAGCTGCAAGGCCCCCATGTTCAGCATGAAGGGGAAGGGTGCCTGGAAGTTCTGCCCTAACATGGACTGCCCAGACAACCAGAAGGCCAAGGCGGCGAAGGCTGAGAAGAAATCTTCGGCGAGCGGGACCGCTAATAAAGCTCCGGCGAAGAAGAAGGCCGTGAAAAAGGCAGCGAAGTCCGGCGAGGCCGAGACCAAGCCAGTGAAGAAAGCTCCGGTGAAGAAGAAGGCCCCCGCAAAGACCACGGTCAAAAAGACGGTGGCGAAGAAAGCTCCAGCGAAGAAGGCGACGACCAAGAAGGTTGTCAAGAAGACCGCCGATCCGGCCTGATCAGCCGATGGCTATCAGCCTGGGCTTCTCGCAGATGTCGTCCTTCTTCGAAAGGTCCTCGATCGTGACCTTCGCGTCGGGACCGAAACCTCTCAAGGACTCCTTCTCGACGATCTTTTCTAGAACATCCTTGCCCAGACCGTATTGGAGGACGTTGATGACGAGCTCCACGGACCTCGATGGCCGCTCAAAGCTCCCGGCGCATCTTGGCTTGGCGTCGTGCGAGACGACGCTGCAAGTCACGAACTTCTCTGGCTCGATCTCCGCGATGCATTTGATGTGCCCGATGAGCCGCGTGCCCTCCTCGACGCAGTCGATCGCCACCTTGTGAAGGAGCTCTCCGATCAACGATCTCATCTCCTCCGGCGATCTTTCGCTGGCGAAAGCGACGGCCACCTTGGCGGCGTATGCGGAGAAGTCCTCGGCCATCACTTCACATCACCATCGCTTGGACGACCTCGTCGAGGTTCGTACCGGCGGTCGCTGAGACAGCTATGACCTTCTTCTTGAACCCCAGAGAATCGAGGTTCGCCCTAACCTCATCGACGGCCGCGGCCGGGGCTTCGTCGATCTTGTTGATCAGAATGACGTCTGCCGCATTGATCTGGTTCTTCAACGGCTTGCCTAGCGCCTTCATGATGAGCGGGAACCTGACCGCATCGGCGACCACGAACGTCCTGATGACACCGATTGGTCCCCTGTAGAGCTTCATCGTGTCGATGATATTGGCCGGGTCCGCGATGCCGGTCGGCTCGACGATGATCAGGTCCGGCGAGAACTTGTCGGATACCGTCCTTACGGTCTCGAGGAAATCGGAACCGAGCGTGCAGCAGATGCAGCCGCTTGGCATCTCAGTCACCGACAGCCCGTACTTCTCCATCAACTTGCCATCGATGCCGATGTCGCCAAAATCGTTGACGATGATGACCACCTTCTTCTTCGTGGTCTCGATGACCCTCCCAACGGTGGATAGGATCATCGTCGTCTTGCCCGAACCCAGGAATCCCGAAACTACCATCATGTCCATTGGTTCACCAGTGGTGATGCGCTGCTATTTAGCGGCATATATAAATAATTAAGGAAATGGCCGTTGGCCATCTCGATCATTCATTGTTTTCCTGAAGGCCGAAAAATTCGGCGTCGAGCTCTTCCTTCTCACGGGCGATGCGGTCGTTTCGGCACCTCCGGCACTCGACCGCCTTGCCGAGGTCCCTCTTCGTCCTCATAACGGACCGGTCCAATTCTGCGACCGCCCCGCACCTGCATAGGACCCTCGACGTCGCGACCGCACCGAAGATGAACTGATCTCGCGTTGCGGCCAGATATCCCGATGACTGCTGATCGGGCCCCTTGATCGGTCTGTGTGAGTACAGCTCAAGCCTTGGTTCAAGTTCATGACAACTTGACTCGCAGAGCATAGCTTGCGCTGATTGATGATTATCCAATAGATCCCTGCCCGCGTCAAAGAAAAGCACACCGGTCATGGCCCCCAAGCCATGGCCTAAGTTACTGCCCTCTCATCTGCAAAAATACACTATTCGATGTTGCATATTTAACATTTCGTTTCAAAATCATTTTTTCGTCCAGATGCCCAAAATTGTACTATTTTTTATATTAAAAATTCCACAAGGACTCAACACCGTATAGAATAGAAATAGTGCCCCTGCACGATAATATTTTAATTCGCATCGGTCCCACGATGCCAACGCTTCATTATATTCTCGATGCAACAAGAAATACATTATGGCCTTGGAGAAAATCATCATGAAAGGACCTCGCCCAAGGGCGGGAGGGTTCGACCGCCCCCGCCTGCATGGATTGGGCCCGTTTTATCCTCAGATGTCCTTGATCGTCGTGAACGAGGCCATGGTGAGCGTCTTTCCGACGCCTGGCAATGATCTGAGCTTGTCAATGACGAGGGAGCCTATGCTCTCCATGGATTCCCCTCTGACCTTCAGTATGATGTCGTGCTCCCCCGACACCAGGTGCACTTCCTGCACACAATCGATCTTGGATATGAGCGTGGCCACCTCCCTTTGGGAGACGGTGGTGTTCGGAAGGAAGGAAACAAGTATGAAGGCCGTCACCGGCTCGCCCAGCTTGGTGTAGTCCGGGATGACCGTGAACCCTTTGATGACCCCTCGGTCCATCATCCTTTTGATCCTTTCGTGGACCGTCGCCCTCGGTATGTTGAGGTCCTTGGCTATCGCCTTCGTGCTCCTGCGGGCATCCTTCTTCAGCTCGGCCAGTATGGCTAGGTCCTTATCGTCCAGCGTCATCGTCATAATGATCCATGCCCTCCTTCCACCACGTTGACGTCCACGGGGATCCCTGCCTTGACGCTCTGCGTCACGATGCAGAAATCCTCGAACATCTGCTTGCATGCGTCGAGCTTATTATGCTCCGACACTACGGGATGGAGCTCTACGGAGATATGAGTTATCCTCAGCCTCCCATTCTCGTTTCGCGAAAGTGTCGTGGATACCTCGGCCGTGAGGGAGATCACCTCCGCCCTGTGCCTTCTCAGGCAATAGGTTAGGCTGGCGCACAGGCAGTTGCCGACAGCGGCCGCCAGGAACTTGCCGGCGTTCGGGTAGTCACCGCCCCCTAGGGGCTGCGGCTCGTCCATCATCAGCACGCCCTCCTTGACGTTGTTGAAGTCTATCTTGAACTTGTAGTCCTCGACAAGCTCTATCCTCGTCAGAAAATCCCCTTCTTCCATCGTACCGCCCCTCAGTTCTCCAATCTTTCGATCTGAGATATGACCCTGTCCCTGATGGCCTTGGGCGACTCCTCCTCTGAGACCCTTCTGCCCTTGTCCAGGAGCTTGATCTCGATGAGCTTCATCTCGGTCCCGCACCTAGGGCACGATGGCACGTCATCTATGTCGAGCGAGACGGCATAATCGAAGCACCCTTCACATCTGAACGTGTGCTTCCTTCCCGAGAACTTGCCCCTTTTCGCGACGGGGTCCCCTTCCTTCTCGACGATGTCCATGGCGAAATCGATCGTAGGCGCGTTGCTGATGCTCGTTCCGACCCCGAATCCGTCGGCCCCGGCGTTCGCCAGCTCCTTTAGCGTCGAATCGTTCAGTCCGCCAGAGACGAATATCTTCACGTGGCCGTAGCCGCGAAGGTCCATCTCCCAGCGGACCTCGCGTATGATGTCGGGGAGCGACCCCCTCCTCGACCCAGGGGTGTCCAGACGAATAGCGTAGAGGTCCTTTACAGACTCGCAGGCCATGATCGCCTCTGCCTTCTCGTCGTAATAGGTATCGACCAGCGCCACCCTCTTCACGCCGCGCTCGACGACCTCGTCGAACGCCTTGAACGCGGTCCTCTGGTCGCCCATCATTATAACGAGCGCGTGCGGCATCGTGCCGGTCGCTTCCTGATCTATCGTCTCGCCGCCGATGATCGAGGAGACGCTGTCGCAGCCTCCGATGTACGATGAACGGTCGATGACCGGTGCCAGCGACGGATGCATCCGCCTCACGCCGAAGGACATGACCGTCTTGAAACCGGCCGCGACCTTGCTCCGGGCCGACATCGTCGCCACACCGGATGCGTAGCAGATGAATCCCAATGCGGGGCTCTCGAACTTGCAATATTCGCCGTACGGGCCTTCGATCCTGAGCAACGGGGTCTTGATCCCGTTGTGCGTCCGAGCCTTGAACACCGTTCCCTCAGGGATGCCCCAGAGATCTATGTTCTTCTTCTCGAGGAGGCGTATCAGCTCCTCGCTCCCGCAGAGCACCGCCCACTTCCAATCGTCCGGAAGCCACCCGACGGTGAACTCGGAGACCGTCTGCTTGCCTAAAAGCCCCTTCGCCTCCAGGACCTTCATGGTGTGCTCGAAATAGATGTCGGTCGTCCGGCCGTTTGCCACTTCCTCATCGGAAGCCGCGAAGAACTTCACCAGTCTAACTCCTCCCTAAACCCCTTCCCCGAACGTCTTCGGTGGTTATCAATTGTTCTAAAAGATATATGCCGGGGTCAGCGCCCCGACGTGATGTAAAAATGTCCTCATCTCGAGGACCTGAAGGAATCCTTGCCGAGGAACCTGGCGTTGCTGCCGAGGTTCTCCTCGATGCGCAGCAGGCGGTTGTACTTCGAGGTGCGCTCCGCCCTGGCCGGGGCTCCGGTCTTGATCTGGCCGCACTCCAGCGCGACGGCGATATCGGCTATGCTGCAGTCCTCGCTCTCTCCCGACCTGTGGCTGACCATGACGTTATAGCCAGATTCGAACGACAGCTCCGCCGCCTTGACAGCCTCGGTCACTGTGCCGATCTGGTTGACCTTCAGCAGTGTCGCGTTCCCCGCCCCGGCCTTTACGGCCATGGCGATCCTCTTCGGGTTCGTGACGAAGATGTCATCGCCGACGATCTGGACCTTCTTGCCGATCTTCTTCGTCAGTTCGGTCATGGTGTCGAAGGCCTCCTCGTCGAAAGGGTCCTCGAGGCTGATCAGGGGATAGTCCTTTACCAGGCCAGCGTAGAAGTCGATCATCTCGTCCGGCGTCCTGACCGCTCCATCGACCTCATAGTTGCCGTCCACGTAGAACTCGGAGGCCGCGGCGTCCATCGCGAGATAGACGTCCTTTCCAGGCCTGTATCCGGCCGCCTCTATCGCCTTCAGCAGCATGTCCATCGATTCGCGCGCGGTGTTGAGCGGCGGGGCGAATCCGCCCTCGTCGCCGACGTTTATCGCGCCTGGACCGTACTCCTTCTTGAGCACCGTCTTCAATGAATGGTATACCTCGACCCCGATCCTTATCGAGTCGGAGAAGGACCTTGTTCCGCAGGGAACGATCATGAACTCCTGTATCTTAAGGTTCGAGCCTGCGTGCTTCCCGCCGTTGATGACGTTCATGCACGGGACAGGCAGTACGTTGGAGTTCATGCACAGGAACTCGTGCAGCTCGACGCCTTCGACGAGAGAGCCTGCCCTCGCCGCTGCCAGAGAGACCGCAGTGATCGCGTTACCGCCCAGCTTCGATTTGTTCTCCGTTCCGTCCCGATCTATCATCGCCTGATCGATGGCAGCGAGCTTCCTGACGTCCATGCCGACCAGGGTGGGGGCGATCTTGCCGCGGACGTTCTCGACCGCCTTGGTCACGCCCTTGCCCGCGTACCTCTTACCCCCGTCCCTCAGCTCCAGGGCCTCGTGCGTGCCCGTCGACGCTCCGGATGGCGCTATCGCCGTTACCTTGACGCTCGATGTCCAGATCTCCGCTTCGACCGTTGGGTTCCCGCGAGAGTCCAGCACTTCCCTGGCCCAGACCTTGGTTATCTTGTGACCAACCATGACGATGCACCATCCTGTGGTCTACGGTATACTGACCAATTAAAAAATCATTTGTTCTGCCGTGGCTCCGGACCTGCCAGCCCCTCGATTATCTCCATGTTCCTTTCGAGGAGGGCTAGCTCCCTGACCTGGAGCGTCCTCGGGTCTATGGATATGATGAGCCTCGCGCGGTTCTCCATCGCCGCGTCTGTGATGTTGTGAAGCATGCGGAGGACCTTCTCGAAGTCGTTGTTGATGATGAGGAACTCGATGCCATCGATGATGACTACAGAGTCCCCGGACTTCTCCACGAAACGTGTGATCGTCTCGCCGAGGATGCCGATGTTCGTCGGGTTGATGTAGACCTTGCCGAGCTGGTTCGTGAGCCATATGATAGGGGTCTTCTCGAGCCCCCAGTCCTTCCTCACGACGGACGGGTGCTGCCTTGTGACGCACAGCCCCTGTATGTCATGAGTGACCTGGTCCACGAATATCTCGAAGGACTTCTTCGGCTTCGCCTCCTTTACGAGGTAGGCATACCCCTTCTTGAGGTCGTACTCCTTCTTCGAGCGCCTTGCTGTCTCCATCGAGTCGAAGGGCTCGATCTCTTCCTCCTCCTTCCTGAACAGCTTGGAAAACCCGCTCTTCTTCCTCACCTTGGCCTCGGGCTCGGATGGTATGCGGATCGGGGCCGGCTCGTTCAAGGCCTCTCTGAGCCTTGCCTCGAGGTCTGCGTTGTTGAACGGCTTGCGTATATAGCCGCTTATCACGTCCTGAAGTCCGAATATGTCGGTGTCGACCTCGATGGCGGACGTGAGCATCAGGATCTTGATCTTCCCGATCATGCCCTTCTCCTTCAGTTGCCTCAGGAGAGTATAGCCATCGATGTCTGGCATGTTGACGTCGAGCAGAATGAGGTCTGGGCTCTCAGATTCGACCTTCACCAAGGCCTCCCTGCCTCCGGCGGCGGATATCGATTCATATCCCGCAGTGGTGATTATCTCCGTGACGATCTCTGTGATCGCCTGATTGTCGTCAACTATCAGAACCTTCTTCAGTGGAGCCACCACTCATTCGATGAGTATGACCGATGTAAATATCGAGCGCATTAATAAATTATCTGAACAGATATCGATTTCAATAACAGGTCTCGATAGCTGGGAGAATATAGAAGATGAAAATGGGTTTGATAGAAGGCTTACGCCTTCCTACTCTCCTTCGACTTCTGGCGAAGGTGCGAGTAGCCGCATTTCCTGCAGCGAGTTGCCTTGATGGCGTTCCTTGCGTAGCAGTTCATGCAGATCATTTTGTTAAGAAGCCTGTTGTCGGCCTCCTTGAAGCGTGCCATATGATTCCTCTCGCTTGGGAACTAGAAAGCAATATTTAACCCTTGTCAAAAGGCGGGCTACTTAGACCCCTTCCCTGCGGTCGCCGACGAGCACAAGGTATGCGAGGAGGGATTCCAACTGTATCCTCTCGTTGCTGCCCTCCACGATCCTGAACTCGATCTCCCCGGTCTTGTCGATCAGCTTCACCTTGTCGATGTCTGGTATGTCGATGTCGAAGAAGCTCTTGTGCACCTGCTTGATGATGTCGGAGCCGCTGAGGCCATAGCTGAGCATGATCTCGTCGAGCAGTGCCCTAGCCTCGACGAAGTTGCCATGCAGCGCCGTCTCCAGCATCTTCACGACCTCATCCGGCCTGGCGTTCCCGCTCGTCTGGTAGACGACGTCCAGGTCGATGTCCTTCTCCGCCGCGGCGGCGACCTGGAGCGAGTTCACGGTCTTCCTCATGTCACCCTCTCCGACGTGGACCAGGGCGTCCAGCGCGTCCTCCGTGACATTGATGCCCTCGTTGTCGGCTATCTTCTTCAGATACCTCTTGACGTCCTCGGACTTGACGGGCCTGAACCGGAACACGGCGCATCTCGATTGGATCGGCTCTATTATCTTGGAGGCGTAGTTGCACGAGAGGATGAAGCGGCAGTTGGAGCTGTACCTCTCCATCGTCCTCCTCAACGCGGCCTGAGCATCGGATGTGAGGGCGTCTGCCTCGTCCAGGAAGATTATCTTGAAGGCCGCCCCTCCGAGAGGCTGCGTCCTCGCGAACTCCTTTATCTTGCCCCTGACGACATCGATCCCCCTCTCATCGGAGGCGTTTAGCTCGACAAAGTTGTCCCTCCACGCATCCTTGTATAGCTCCCTGGCCAATGCAAGGGCGGAGGTCGTCTTTCCTGTACCAGCGGGACCTGCGAACATCAGGTGCGGAAGGTTCCCGGAACGAGCGTATGACTTGAGACGGTCCACGATGTCGTTCTGACCGATGACGTCGTCCAGCTTCTTCGGCCTGTACTTCTCGATCCAAATCTCTTGCATTCGCTCCAACCTGCGTGATTAATGGGGGTATTGGCAATATACTTTTCTGACGGGCTGACGAAGACCGATGATGGAATCAATTGATGACTCGCGCGTCTTTTCTGACGCCGAGGGAGGGGGATAATCATAATATCGGCCTTCACAATCATCGAACGTGGTCAAGTGCTCCAAGTGCCTCTCCGAGGCTATAACGTACATAAGGTACAACGGCACCCATCTCTGTCATTCCCATTTCAATGAATACGTTGAACGGAGGGTGAAGAAGGATATTCGAGGTCAGCTTGACATCAAGGGCCCCTTGAAGATCGCCGTCGGAACGTCTGGAGGCAAGGACAGCGCGGTCACGCTCGAGCTTCTGGTCAAGATACTTGGGGAGAGAAGGGACGTCAATATCGAGGCGATCACCGTCGATGAGGGGATCAAGGGGTACAGGGCAGGTACCCTGCCTTCGGCCAAGGCGCAGGCAGCGAGGCTCGGGATCACACACCACGTGATCACCTTCAACGAAGTGATCGGGACCGACCTCGACGATGTCGTGCCTTTTTCAGGCGACCGGACCGCCTGCTCGTACTGCGGCGTCTTCAGGAGGAGATGTCTGAACCAGAAGGCCAGGGACATCGGCGCTGGAGTCCTCGCCACGGGACATAACCTCGATGACACCGCCCAATCCGTCCTGATGAACTTCATGAGGGGGGACGTCGAGAGGCTCGCCCGCCTCGGACCGCACACGAAGGTACAGCCTGGCCTCGTTCCTCGTTTGGAACCGTTGAGGATGGTCCCCGAGGGAGAATCGATGCTCTATGCCATCCTGAACGACCTCGAGTTCTCTGACGACGAATGTCCATACGCGACCGAGGCACTGAGGAACGAGTTCAGGGAAACGATAGATTCAATGGAGAGCAGACATCCCGGCACCAAGCATAGCATCGTCTCTAGCTATGATCAGATCAGGCCATGCCTATCCTCATCGTTCCCGCCGGGGAAGCTCGATCTGTGCGGATGCGGCGAGCCTACGAGCAAGGGGAAGTGCATGGGCTGCGAGCTTCTAGAGGAAATAAAAGAAAGGAAAGGGATTTGAAATGGATTTTCAGACGAGGTCGTGGAACTTGTACGCTTCCTCGCCCTCGTTGATGCAGTACCGGACCTTCGTGAAGTTCTTCTTGAGGGCCTTGACGTCGTTCTTGACGTGCTCAGGGTTCTCCTTCTTCACGACGACACGGTAGATGAGCTGCGCGACCTCCTTCATCTCGCTCTCGCGCATTCCAAGCCTGGTCATCTCCTGCGTTCCGAGGCGTATCCCGCTCGGCTTGACGGAGCTTGTGTCGCCCGGCAGCATGTTCTTGTTGGTGATGATGTTGGCGCTCTCGAGGTCGATCGACGCCTGGTTCCCGCCACCATGAGCTGCTACGTTAACCGCGATCGTGTGCGACTGGGTGAATCCCTTGTGCGCGCATAGCACGTCGAAGCCGAGCTCGTTCATCGCCTGGCCGAGGGCCTTGGCGTTCTTGCAGACCTGCTTCGCGTACTCATTGCCGTATATCTCCCACTCGGCAAGCGTGATGGCCAATGCCGCCATCGCGTGAAGGTGGTGACTCGACGTCACACCGGGGAACACGGCCGAGTTCATCTTCTTCTCCAGCTCCTCGCTCATGTTGTGGCCGAGGACTATGCCGTGGTTCGGGCCGGGGAAGGTCTTGTGCGTGCTGGCGGTCAGGACGTTGACGCCCTCGTGGAGGGGGTCCTGGAACTGCCCGCCGGCTATGAGACCGAGGACGTGCGCCGCGTCGTACCAGACCGTGCATCCGATCTCCTGGAACGTGTCCTGCAGCTCCTTGATCGGGGCCGGGAACAGGAACACCGATAGACCGAACTGGGCGACCTTGGGGCGTTGCTCCAGCAGGAGCTTCCTTGCGCCGTCGATGTCGATGACCATGTCCTTCGTGTTGAAAGGGTACGTAACAGTGTTGACGCCGCGGAACCCGACCGCACCGAACTTGGCGGTGGATATGTGCGCTCCGTGGTCCAACGACGTGCAGGTGATCGTCTCGCCTGGCTGAGTGAGGGCGAAGAGCGCGGCCATGTTCGCGACGGTGCCGGAGATCGGCCTGACGTCGGCGAACTTGCAGCGGAATATCCTCTGAGCAAGCTCGATGCACTTCAGCTCGACCTTGTCAACATAGATGTTGCCGCGGTAGTACCGCTTTCCGGGAAGTCCCTCGGCGTAGCGGTCGTGAAAATCAGATATCATCATTTCCTTAGCCAAGGGGCTCATGAGGTTCTCCGATGCGATCATCGGGATCGACTCCTCGAACCACTTGTTGTGCGCCTTGACCTGTTCCTTAATCCAGAGGGCATCTTCCTTCATTGAATCAGCCGAGAACTAGATACAGCTCCCCCATTTAAACCCTATTGACACACATAGGTAAGATCGGAATCATGCTATCCGGGACTTGAAGTCCTGGATGACCGGGACCGGCCCGGGGTCGCAACCTTTGAGGATCGCCAGGTAGTAGCTGACATTGTCGCCGAGCATGACCCCGGAGACGAGATTCTCGGCGTGGGTGTTGCCGTGCAGCGGAACGACCATCGGTTCGAGCTTGGCCTCGGTGAACATCTGGATCGTGACCATCGTCATCCTCTCGATCGTCGGGTCCATCATGCTCGGCAAAAGGAACAAGGGTCTGCACGGCGCGCATCCCGAACCTTGAAGCCACCCGACCATCTGATTGTGGTTCATCTCAGGGACCTCTCCGCTGAACGCGACCATCTTCGAGTTCTCGTTTATCTGGTTCTGCCATCGGACGGCCACTGACCGTATGTTCTTGGGGGCATAGATCGCCGGGAGCATGTCCTCCATCCTCAGGGCGAGCTTCTTTGCGATGTTGCTCTCAGTAGGATTCTTTGGTGACATCCGCTCGGACGCGCTGAGCGAGTTCTGCGCAGCCTTCCCGAAATCCGTCGCGGGCGTTCCGGCCCCGATCTTCTCCAGTACTGCCGACGCTGCCCCCAGCAGATAGCCCAACGCAGCTCTGGGCTGAATGCCTCCGGGGACCTTGACGTGAGGGATCCCGTTCGAAACGCATCTCTCCAGCAGCTTGCCGCCTGACGTTATGCAGCATATCTCGCACCCGGCCTTTACGCTGTGATCGAGGACGTCGAGGGCCTCCTGCGTGTTGCCGGAGTAGCTTGTGATGATCGAAAGAGAGTCGGAATTTATCCAAGCGGGGAGAGCGACGTTCCTGTTTATGGCGACCATAAGCTTGGACACCGGTGCCAGATAATCCTGCAAGATGTCGGCCGCCATCGCAGACCCGCCGATGCCGCTCATGCAGACCGAGCGAGGTCTCTCGATGTCGGGCGCTTCGTATCTGGTCGCTTCGAGAAGATTTGACGCAAAGTCCGCGATCTGCGACGACGTATTGGATACGTCGATACGCTGGATGTTGTCCTTGTCGTCAAGATCGGTATACATGGCTCCGAATCCGGCTACATATTAATATGCTTTTCAATGAAGGACGGACCCAGGGAACCTTTTCAACAATTTATTTTGTAATTACCTAAACAATATTATGCTAAGCCTCTTCCGAATGCTCGGTGGATGAATGAAAAACAGCGTGGATGAGGCCATTCGTGACATGAGCAAAGGTAGGATGGTGCTCGTTTATGATTTTGACAATCGCGAGGGCGAGACCGACATGGCGATCGCTTCCGAGTTCGTCACGGCGGAGAGCATCCGCGAGATGAGGAAGAACGCAGGAGGCCTCATCTGCACCACGGCGCACAACGACATAGTGGAAGTTCTGGGGCTGCCTTTCCTCGCGGACATATTCAACGAGGCGTCGAAGGACCACCCGGTCCTAACCGGATTGGTGCCGAACGACATACCGTACGATACGAAATCAGCCTTCGGCATAACGATCAACCATAGGAAGACCTTCACCGGGATCACTGATGTGGACAGGGCATTGACCGTGAGAGAGTTCGCGAAGCTGATCAAGAACAGCGGCGGTAAGAGCCCAGCGGTCCTCAGGGAGGAGTTCGGGCACTCGTTCAGGGCGCCTGGACACATACACCTTCTCAACGCGACGAAGAACTTGCTGACGAAGAGGTTCGGGCACACCGAACTGACGACGGCGCTAGCTGTCATGGCCGGGGTCGTACCTTCCACCACCATCTGCGAGATGATGGGCGACAACGGGAAGGCCCTGGACAAGAGCAAGGCAAAGGCTTATGCCGAGCGCAACGACCTCTGCTTCCTGGAAGGACAGCAGGTGATCGACGCTTGGAAGGACTGGGGAAAGAAAAGATGACCCGTGTGATGGCGTCGGGTGTCTTTGACATATTACATTCGGGACACCTGCACTATCTAGAGGAAGCGAAGAAGTTAGGCGACGAGCTGGTCGTTGTCGTCGCCACCGATTCCACGGTACGCAGGAAGAAGCATGAGCCTATCACGCCAGAGAGGATGAGGCTCGAGCTCATACAGAGCCTGAAGCCTGTGGATAGGGCGGTCCTCGGAAGGGAAGGGGACATGCTGGATATCGTCCTCGAGATCAGGCCAGACATAATCGCAATAGGCTACGACCAGAGATTAGACGTGGAAAAGATCAAGAGCGATCTGGCGAAACGGGGCCTGAACGTTGATATCGTCAGGCTCGGAGAATATTCCGACGACCTGAACGGCACCAGGAAGATCATCGCTAGGATCATCGACTGGCACAGCAAACAGACGGACAAGGAGGGGAAGAAGTGAAGATCATCGGGGTCGTGGACACGACCTTTTCAAGGATGGACATGGGCGCCGCGGCGATAGATGAGCTGAAGAGATGCGGCACTGGATTCAAGGTCATCAGGAGGACCGTACCGGGCATGAAGGACCTGCCTGTTGCTGCGAAGAAGCTCATAGAGGAGGATGCCTGCGACATCGTCATCGCGCTCGGCATGCCAGGGTGCAAGACGATCGACAAGACCTGCGCCCATGAGGCGTCCACCGGGCTCATTCGCGCCCAGCTGATGACGAACCATCATATCATTGAGGTCTTCGTCCACGAGGACGAGGCCGAGGACCCGATGGGTCTGGCCGCTCTCATGGACAAGAGGTCGCGCGAACACGCGATAAACGCTTACAACATGCTGTTCCATCCCGAGGTGCTGGTCAAGAACGCCGGCAAGGGACTGAGACAGGGTTACGAGGACGTGGGTTCGATAAAGGAGAAGTGAGGATATGAAGAAATACAACATTGGGATAGTAGTGTCAGAGTTCAACTTCGACATAACATCGATGATGCTGGAAAGGGCGAAGGCTCATGCGGAGTTCCTCGAGGTCAACATCTCGAAGACCATTACCGTGCCAGGAGTCTTCGACATGCCCCTAGCGGTGAAGAGGATGTGCATGGACAAGTCCATAGACGGCGTCGTCACACTGGGATGCGTCATCGAGGGTGAGACAGAGCACGACGATATCGTCATCACGAACGCGGCGAGAAAGATCACCGACCTGTCTGTCGAATACAACAAGCCCGTTTCGTTAGGCATCACCGGACCTGGAATGACCAGGCTTCAGGCCGAGGACCGCATCGACAAAGGCCGCGATGCGGTCGAGAGCGTCGTCAAGATGCTAAAGAAGCTCGCGCAGTGATGAAACAAAGGGCATCCTTCGATGCCCGTTCTTACCATTTATTCTGGTATCGATTTTATTTCCTTGAGCTCTTTCACGATGTTCTCAAAACGTTCGTCCAGCTCGACGAAATGCTCCTTAGTGAACGTTCCATCGGTTATGATCGTCTCGAACTGGCTAAGGAGGCACCCTGTCGATGAGAGCTTTCGGTAATCGGACAACATCAGCTCATCCGCGCCCTTTGACCTTGCGTCATCGATGATCTCTTCCCTCTTCTTCACGTTGGACAATACCTTATTGATCTCGGACGATAGGAATCCAAGGGCGAAGGGTTTCATGAGGTAGCCTTCGAAAAGAGTTACATATTCGTTGACCTCGGCCATCGTCGGGTATTTTCCCGTCAGCATCATGACCGGGATCTTGTCATATCTAGGATCGCCCCTGATGTTCCTCAGCGTCGTCCAGCCATCCATAGGCGACATCATGATGTCGAGTAGGATTATGTCAGGCTTGAAGGAGCCGCCATTCAATAGATCGATGCACTCCTTGCCCCCTAGCACGGTGTAAGGCTCGAACATCAGCGAGGTAAGCATCTCGGTCAGCACCTCTACCAGATCGACATTGTCATCGACGCATAGCACTTTGCTCAAGTTATCTCCCTCCCTGATATCTGATTGTTCCTCTCTAAGAACTCGCGGACCTTAGCGGACTCCGCCCATCCCTGGTCCAACCGATTCACGATGCTGTCGATCGCCTGCACGGCTCGGATCATCTGCTCTGTGGACCTATTCCTATCCTCCAGCGACAGCCTGGCGACGATTATCGCTAAGGGATTTCGGATCTCATCGTTCAGCGTGGCGAGCTGCTCGAGGTTGCTTTCGATCTGGCGCAACGCCTTCTTCCTTGCTTCTTCCAATTTCTTCTGCTCCGTTATGTCGTTTGCGAAGACGATGAAGAAGATTATTCTGCCGTCCGCATCGAGGATCGTCGATATCTTGATCATCGCCCAAAGGATCGAACCATCCTTCCTGATATACTGTTTTTCGACCGAATCAGAGAATCGCTCTCCAGCCCTCAACCGTTCGATGGACCGCGCCGTCAGGTCCTTGTAATCCTCATGCGTGAAATCGATCATGTTCTTGCCGACCAGCTCCCCCTCCACGTATCCCAGCATCTTACAGAACCCTTCATTTATCTGCAAAATCCTGATCTCTGGGCTGTAAAGCGCTATGCCGACGGTCCCGCTCTCGAACACCTTTCTGAACCGCTCCTCGCTCTCTCGCAACGCCCGTTCGGTCTTTTTACGTTCGGAGATATCCGCCTCGAGCTCTTTCACCTTGTTCTCCAGCTTGCGGAAGAGCACGTCGTTGTAGACCTGCAGGACCTCGACATCTGACTCGGATCGTTCATCCGAAGGACCCGCTCTATTCTTCATAGACTCGTCCAGCACCTCGCGGATGATCCGGATCAGCTCGTCCGGCTTCTGTGGCTTGATCACGAACCTCTCGGCGCCGAGGTCCGAGGCGAACTTCTCTGCCTTTGGATCGGTGTATTCCGCCGTGTAGAATATGAACGGTATGTGTTTGAGCTTGCCATCGATTTTCCATTGGCGACACAGCTTGAATCCGTCCATCACCGGCATGAGTATGTCTGAGATGATGAGATCAGGAGGGTCGATCCTCGCTGAGTCCAACGCCTCTGCCCCGTTCGTTGCCGATGCGACATCGAACCCTTTGGATTTCAGTATCGTCTCGAGCAGGTATATGTTCTGTGGATTATCATCCACGACGAGGACCTTGGTCATCTTCAATGCCCTCCTTCGTTTAGCATGATTATGTGTTTGTTGATCCTCTCGAAGAACATCTTTGGGTTTATCGGTTTTTCAATGTGGTCCGTACACCCCGCGGACATGGCCTTCTCCCGATCTTCTTCCATGGCATAGGATGTCAATGCAATGATCGGGATTTTCTCGAGCTCGACCTTCTTCCTCAGCTCGCGCGCTACGGCGTAACCGTCCATTCCAGGAAGCTGGATGTCCAGAAGGATCAGATCGGGTCTGACATCCGACACAAGGTTCAACCCTTCAATCCCATCATGTGCCCTGACGACCTTGAATCCTTTAGATGCGAGAATGAAGTCAACGAGATAGAAATTCTGTTCATTATCTTCGATATAGAGGACCGTCACCGATCTTTTTCCTCCACTTTCGTCCATGTTCATCCCTCAATCGTTCTTCTGATCATCGTGTTACTTGGTCCTCGTCCACGGAGACGGGTATCCTGACGATGAATGTGCTGCCCTTGCCAAGCTCGCTCTCCACATCTATCGAACCTCCCATCAGGACGACCAGTTTCATGCAGATCGAGAGTCCGAGCCCGGTACCTTCATATTGACGGGTAAGGCCGCTGTCCAACTGACTGAAAGGCTTGAAAAGATGTTCGATATCGGATTGCTTTATCCCGATCCCAGTGTCGATGATCTTGATCGTGAGGTCCTTAGCATCTTGCCTACATACGATCCGGACGAGGCCTTTGTCCGTGAACTTTATAGCGTTCGACAAGAGGTTCAGGATGACCTGCTCCAGGCGTCGTGAATCGTTATAGTACGTTCCGATCCCGGGGGCGATATCGACCTCGATGTCAAGGTTCTTCTTTTTGGCGATGGGCCTGGCGATCCCGACGACCTTGTTGATCGATGTCGGAAGATCGAACGGTGATTTCGACAAGTTCATCTGGCCTGCCTCGATCTTTGAGATGTCGAGCACGTCGTTGATGAGGGCTAGCAGATGTTCCGAGCTGTCGGCGACCATTCCCAGCTGCTTCCTCTGCTCATCGTTGAGCGGACCGGCCATATCCTGTAGCAATATGCTTGAGAAACCGATTATGGAATTGAGGGGTGTGCGGAGCTCATGGGACATCGTGGCCAGGAAGGCTGACTTGATCCGATCCGCCGCCTCGGCCGCCTCCTTCGCTATCTCCAGCTCGCTCGTTCTGGCCGACACCAGCTCCTCGAGATGGTCGCGGTATGATTCGAGCTCCTTGATAGCCTGCTCCCTCGCTCCCTTCTCCGCTCGTATGGTCCCGACCATTGATTTGAAGGATTTGCTTAGGTCCTCGATCTCGCCGGTGCTCTTAGGGTCCTTGATCTCGACCACGTGTTCCAGGTCCCCGGTCTCAGATATCTTGCGGCTGACGTTCGTGAGATGGGATAGAGGTCTCATCACAGAGAAATTCAGCGAGGCGAGGGTGATCGCGCTGAGAAGGACGAGAGCGAAGACGACGATGAGCAAGATGTCCAGTATCGCCGAGTTGATCTCTCGGTCGACCGTCTCGAATGGAATGAACGTGCCTATCTTCCATCCAAGTTCGGGGGAGGTGTAGTATACCATGTACGAATCGTCTGTCTCGATGGTCCCATCACTCGTGTTGATGAAGTCCGATGTCTCTCCTCCGAGCAATTTGCTGACATTTTCGTTCAAGATGGTCGGGTCCCTCGTGGCGAGTACGATCCCGTGATTGTCGACAAGTATCATCTCGTCGCCGCTCACTTCGCCGACGGATGATATATAATCGGTCAGGCTGACGAGGGTTATGTCCGCCCCCACGACACCGTATACCGTTCCATTTTCATCAAGGAGCGCCGTGACGATCCCGATGTTCACGTCGTTGTTCGTAACTGAACGGTACGGGTCCGTGATCACCACCTCGCCCGGGTGCTCCAAGGCCAACTCGTACCAGGGACGTTGCCTGGGGTCGTATTGTGTGGGCAGTGTTCTTGGATATGAACGGACGAAAGCACCGTTCTCCCTGCCCATGTAGACCGAGTTCACGTATTCATGCGATGTCTGGTAACCTCTCAGGATGCTGATAATCTTCAGTTCCTGTTCGGTGTAGTTGTACACGAACGTGTCCTCAGAGGCGTTTAAGAAATTGGTGAAGTTGAGGTCGTCCCTGACCCGGACCTCATCGTTCAATGTTAGGCCATATACGTCATCCATGGCCCCCGTGACGAAACTGGTCATGGCGAGGTTCACATGCCTGATGTTCTCCTCGGAATTGTCCTCGATCTTATTTATCTGGCCCTCCCGCAAGGTAGTTGGGAGGACGCCACCGATGAGTATCGTTACCAGTAATATGACCAATAGATACTGCAAAATGACGACCCATCGGATGCTCATATCATTGAATAAATGGCCGCTGTTTGTTATATATATATTTGACCGAATATCATCGAATTGATATTAGTGTTAAGTATCGATTCCAGATCCGAATGGTCTGAACGAGGCGGGCATAGGTCCGCAGGTCGTTGGCTCGGAAACACGATGATCGAAGAAAAGGAATGATGGGAGGCCGTTCCGACCGGCCCCTCCATTTAAATCGAGTTTAAACGGCCTTCTTCATGTGGGCTTCGATCTGATCGAACGCCCTGCCGAGAATCTCCTTGTCAGGCAGGTACACGGCCCTGAAGTGCCCCTTGCCGTAATTGGGGCAGAACCCGTCTCCTGGTACCACGAGAACGTGCGCGTTCTGAAGGATATCGAGGACGAACTCCATATCGGTCTTCCATCTCTTACCTTCCCATTTGGGGAACATGTAGAACGCGGCCTGGGGCTTCTGCACGCTGAGCCCGGGTATCTCGTTGATCCTCTTGCAGGCAAAGTCCCTGCGGTCCTTCAGCTTCGTCAGCATCTGGCCCAGGTGGTCCTTGGGGTGTTTCAACGCCTCGATCACGGCCATCTGACAAGGGGCGTTGGCCGAAAGCCTCAGCCTGAGCTGCCTTTGTATGCCGTCCTTGATCTCCGCCAGTTCCCCGTTATGGTCCCTGAAGACGGAATATCCCAGCCTCCATCCGGGCAACAGGTCGATCTTGGAGAACCCGTTGCACAGGATCATAGGGATGTCCTTGGCCAGCGTCGCGGGCGAGTGATGCTCGCCTTCGAACGTCATGAGGTCGTATATTTCGTCGGATATCATGAAAAGGTCATACTCGCCAGCGAGATCGGTCATCTGTTTCAGGACCTTGTCGCTGTAGAGAGCCCCGGTCGGATTGTTCGGATTGATGACGACCATGTACTTCGTTCGGGGCGTGATCTTCTTCCTGAGATCATCGATATCAGGCTGCCAGTTCTCCTCTTCTATCGTGCGATATGTGATCGGTTCTCCGCCAAAGAACCTGGCGAACTCCATGTATGAAGGATAAGAGGGACCGGGAGCGAGGATCTGGTCGCCAGGCTCGATGGCCGCCGCAGTGATCATCTGGATGGATTCCGTGACACCGTTCGTGACGATGACGTCCTCGATGCCTATGTCGACCTTGTTCTTCTTCCTCTCCCTGTCCACGATCGCTGCACGAAGCTCGAAGTTGCCCTCCGACTCCTCATAGCCGTTGTCGCATTTCTCGACTGCCTTGCAGAGTGCGTCACGGACATGTTTAGGGGTCTTGAAGTCATACTTATTAGGGTCCCCAATGTGCAATTTAATTACGTCTACGCCTTTCTTCTCCAGTTCCCTGGCTGGTAGAAGCACATCGCGTATGGCGTAATTTATGCCCATCGTGCGCTTCGTGGCTTTCATTTAAATCCGCCTTGAATGTTTTTTCAGGTATATATGGGATGCATAAAGATGCACTCCACTTTTCCGGAATATTCATGAAAAACCGTCACTGTGAAAGGGGAGCAATCGTTTAATACTCCTTTACTTAGTCGCTCGGGCATGGGTATCGTCAGGCTAGGAAAGATGCACCTCCGCTGGTGCATGTCATGCAATCTTCCAGTTCTAGAGGCGGAGACCTGTGGCGTCTGCGGAAAGGGGACGAAACAGGTCGAGATGACCCCTCCTGGCGATGCTAGACCTGCGTTCAAGCACGATATCGATTTCATAAGAAAGACCATCGACTGCCAGTTCGGCCAAGGCTCCGGGTCACTTGTTGTACCGGACGGCAAGATCGTCATATTGAGCAAGGTCCCCGGACTTGACAGGATGGACGAGGTCATCCTTGACGGGGAGGTGCACGGCACCCTCCGCTACGATATGGGAGGGGGCTGGACCTTCATCACAAGAATGTCCGCTGCTAGGAAGTTGCAGGGTGCCATGAGGGAGGGGACGATCGTCGCCGATGACGGTGCCATCAAGCCACTGCTCAACAGCAACAACCTTATGGCCCCCGGTGTGGTCGATGCCTACGACGGCATCAAGAAGGGTGACGAGGTAATCGTCCTGGACAAGAGCTTGAGGGCTATAAGCACCGGGACCGCTAAGATGCCGGCCGAGGAGATGCGCCTAAGGGGCAAGGGCGTGGCCGTCAAGACCCGTTGGGCTGCGGAGCAGAAGGAAGAGGTACCGATCCCTTCGGGACAGGACTGGGACATGGTCATAGCGGCCAACGCACCGGTCATGGAAAGAAGGATCTCCGAGTCGGTGAGGTTCATAAAGGAGGTCAAGGCGAAGAACAACATCCCCGCGATCGTCTCGTTCTCGGGTGGAAAGGACAGCCTTGCATGCCTTCTCCTATCGATAGATGCAGGGTTCAAGCTCCCCGCTCTGTTCCTGAACACGGGCCTGGAGTTCCCTGAGACGGTCGATTACGTCAACATGATGAAGGAGAGGTACGAACTGGACGTGATCGAGGAGAAGGCGCCGGAGAACGCCTTCAAGGGCAACGTCGAGTTCTTCGGGCCTCCGGGCAGAGACTATCGCTGGTGCTGCAAGACGAACAAGCTCGGACCGACGGTCAGGGCGATCATGACCAACTTCCCGAACGGCGTCCTGTCGTTCATAGGGCAGAGGCGCTATGAATCGGAGCAAAGGGCGGACAAGCCCCGCATCTGGAAGAACCCCTGGACCCCTGGACAGATCGGCGCGTCGCCGATCCAGGACTGGACCGCGCTCCATGTATGGATATACATCTTCATGAGAAAGGCCCCGTATAACCCCTGGTACGAGAGGGGTCTCGACAGAATAGGATGCTACCTGTGCCCCGCATCGGACCTGGCAGAGATGGAGATGGTCATGGCGCAGGAAGGGCCGTTGAGGTCTTGGGACGCATATTTGAGAGATTACGCGGAGAAGAGAGGCATATCGAAGGAATGGGTGGACCTGGGGCTGTGGAGATGGCGCAGAGTGCCCCCATCGATCATAGAGGACCTCGTGAAGCAGGGTTATTCGGCCGATGACCTCAGGCCCAGGAGGTCGCTGACGGTATCTGAGGAGAACAGGAAGCTCTCGATGAGATTGGAGGAGGGCTTCTCACCTTGCGTCATAGGGTTCAGCATCGAGGGGGCGTTCAGCAGAGGCATCGACATCGATAAGGTCGCCAACGTCCTGAACATGGTCGGACCGGTCGAGATCAACAAAGAAGAGGGCTGGTGCACCGTCTGCAACATAACTGTCTTCCAGGAAGGCGCAGTGATCGCCAGAGGAAAGGAACAGGAAAGGATTAGGGAAAAGGTTGAGACCGTGCGCAAAGTCGTGGTTAAGGCCGAGGAATGCGTCGGTTGCGGAGTGTGCATCGCCAGATGTAAAGAGGGTGCACTCGTCATGATCCAGGACAAGGTCGCGATAGATGAAGGAAGATGCATCCACTGTGGCGGATGCATTGAACCATGCCCAGCGATCAGCTTCGGCGACACCACTTTTGACTTCTAGGTCAGCATATTCTGACGTATGCTGGCCTTAGAAGCGGCCGACGCAACTCGTGTGCCCCCGCGCTTCAGCGCACGAAGTCGATGTCGTCATCGTTGCTCTGCGGCCTGGGCTGGTATTGCTGCTGCGGCCTCTGTGCAGGCTGCTGC
>JAJFUT010000003.1 GCA_021372315.1 Methanobacteriota archaeon | reverse complement strand
TGCTCCTGTTGAGAACATGAACGGGAACGACGTGACCAGCAATATGGCCGTAATGAAAAACGCGATCGATCCCCTTCCAATCGATGATCTGATGAGCTTGCTGAATGAACCTGAACAGGACATGATGACCTTACCCCCCTGCGACCTCGATGAAGGCGCTGACGGAACAACCTTCGACCTTGTTCTATGCCGCTACCCCTTCGGTCGCCATTTGAGAGCGGTGCATGAGCATACTATGCTTTCGTTCGCTTGAGTGATTTTTGTAAAGATGACGACCTTGGAGACGAGAAAGGCTCCGATGAACGATATACCGCGAATATCTTACTCTCTGAGCCTGAAACATTTCCTTGGGACGCGGATCTCGAACCTGACGCCCTTCCCCGGGATGCCGTTCTCCGTTATCCTTATGTCCGTCGCACCGAGGATGGCGCTGGCCAAAGGCAGCCCGTGCTTCCCGCTCCTCCTCTCGAAAAGACAGGACTTCCTCTCTTCTGGGATGCCTATGCCATTGTCCTCGTATATTATCCTGGCATCGTCGCCATCAATCTCATATGTGACCCATATTTTGTGCGCCTTGCCCCCGTGCTTCATCGTGTTGTCGATGAGGCTGAAGAAGACGCGATCGAGCATCGGGTCGGCGAGGACCTCAAGCCTCTTGGCGAGCACCTGGACATGAACATCTTCGGGGTCGACCCTAGTGACGATGTCCCTGAGAAGGTCGTGAATGCTCTGCCATTCTGCCTCCCTGGAGCCGATCTGTTGGAACTCCATGATGCTTGTGGCATTGTCGATCACCGCGTCGAGGAGCGTGTCCATCAACGTGTACCGGTCCATGAGCCAGGGGTCCGTCGTCCTTTCCTTGACGACCTCCAGGTGACCCTTCACGTCCATGAGCCGGTCCAGGTCCTCCGGCGTAGCGACCACGTTGACGTCTGCGGCCTTCGTCTTCACCGCTGGCGATGCGGCCGCAGCTTTCGGTCTGGAGCTGATGTCCTGGGTTATCAGGAGGGTTCTCAGGAACCCTCCGTCGGTGTCCTTGACCGTCCTTCCCGTCATCTCGACCTTCAGGGCCTTCCCGTCCTTCTTCACGAGGCGGAGTTCCAATGGTTTCGGAGAACCGTTGAGCTGCAACGCCTTGAGATAGTTGGTGAGCTTCGTTACATCGTCCTTGTGGACAAGTGTGCTGATACCGAGACCAGTTATCTCCTCGGGGCAGTGGCATGTCATATCTTTGATCGCTCGAGAGGAATAGCCCACCACATGAGTCCTGTCAAGCAGCGCTATCCAGTCAGAGGAGCTGTCCGCGATCAGGCGGAGGTTCTCCTCGTTCTTCTTCAGCGCCTCCTCTCCATTCTTCTTATTCGTCACATCCGTGAGCGCAACATGATATCCAGTTAGCTTGCCTGTGTCGTCCAGAACGCTGTTCACGTGAGCGTAAGCGGTGAACGTCGAACCGTCCTGCCTGCGTGCGGTGAAGTCCCCTTCCCAGCGTCCGAGTATGTCGATCGACGCCTTGATGACATCGAATATCTCGCTGTGCTCCAGAAGTTCCTTGACGTCGAGACCCATCAGCAGGGACCTCTCAGAGATCTTCCATATCCTCATCGCCTCGGAGTTGAACTCGAGCACCCTGTCCTGGGTGTCCACCATGAAGTTCGCTATCAGCGCTCTGTCGAAGGCCTTGGTCTTCAGGCTCGTCGCTTCTTCCTTCCACCGGTTATGAACAGCATGGCGCACCATCTGTTCTAGGTCTGAGAACTTGGATATCGGATTGTTGCCCTTGAGAAGGAACGAGTCGACATCAGAGTTCAGCGCATCGATGACGGTGTCCTCTTGGACACGGCCTGTGAAAAGGACGAACGGTATTCGATCGTTCTTGAGCCTCAGCTTCTTGAGGAACTCGAGGCCGCTCATCCATGAAAGATATAGGTCCGAGATTATCGCGTCGTATCTTTGCTTTGATAGCATCTTCTCCGCTTCCAGGACGGAGCTGACCGTATCGACGTGGAGATCGCTCGAGCGCTCCAAGTATTTCTTGCAAAGATGGAGCAAGGACTCGTCCGCGTCGATGTAAAGGATATTGATCATCAAAGCACCGATTTGAGGAGGGAATCCATTAGGGATTATTGAAAGTTACCATGCCAGAAATCATATGAATAGAACAGGAGGCGATCTGTCCGAACAATCGGTTTTATTTTCGGGAGAGGGACGTTCAAGATCAGAACCTACGACAATTGAGATAATACAAGCAGCCCTCCCCATGGGGACGCTCTGAACATTGAAATGGTGAGGTTGACCGTGGAAGTTTTAATAAAAAATATTGAGGTCGCGGGCGGGGTAATGGAACAACGGATTAGGGGGGAATGTGTGAGATACCCGCGGCCCCTGAGAGACGACGGCAGAATGCTTTAGATCCCCAAGACCTCCTTCCAGACCAGCACGTTCTCCAAGGGCGTTCCTGGCGGTATGTCACACCCGGCACCGAGGATAAAACCTCTGCTGCCGCCCTTCTTGATGCAGTCGATCGAGTCCTTTCTCACGTTCTGGGGCGTTCCGCTGTATAGGACCTCGGCCGGTTTCACGTTGCCTAGGATGGCCATCCGACCTCCGACCTTTGCCTTGGCATCGGCGACGTCGACCTGATAGTCCATGGCGAAGACGTCGGCGCCCGTATCGATAATGGTATCCAAACGGTCGCTCGTATCTCCGCATATGTGTACCATCATATGCTTTCCAGCCGCCTTCACCTTGGCGCCGCACGATTTTATGTACGGTTGGGAGAACTCCAGGAAATCGTCCCTGGATATCAACGAGCCAGATGCTGTCGGGTCGCATAACAGGACCCCGTCGACATCGGCCTCGACCATCTCCTCGAGATAGGCTTTGACCGTTTCGGTCGTGAAA
>JAJFUT010000001.1 GCA_021372315.1 Methanobacteriota archaeon | reverse complement strand
GTTGATTCGCTCACGCAGATGATCGGGTCTGTGCCGTTATTGAAGGGCTCGATTTCCGATAGAATTGTCGTTCCATACAGGTAAGCTTGTGCCTGGTCCATTATCTGAAGCTTTTTCGGAGTGATGTTGTGCACATCATCGTAGTTGCCATTATCGATGTTTAGAACCGAGTTCACTGCCAGGAACGTCGTGTTTCCGGCGAGTGTGATGTTCTTGTAAGTCGGATAGTTGAGAGCGACCTCGAACCATATCCTATCGACGTTGACAGTCTCGGCCTTGGTGTTGGTGTAGGAAACGATCGTGTTGGCCAGGTCCACCGATGACATTGGATATGTTACAAGATCCAAGGTCTCTGATCCAACGACCTCGGTGTTCGCGGTAGGCGTCGTCCAAGTCTGGGTCACGGTGATCCCGGTCTGGACTTCGGTTCCATTGGGCAAGATATAAGAGAACACGTCGGAGGTTCCCGCATACGGATACGCGGTGGAATACTCGACGTACATGGTGATGCTTGCCACCTCATTGGCGTCAAAGGAAAGCCCTGCGATATCGACGCCCGTTGTGGCGATGCTGTTACTGGTCGTTACCGCGAACAATGACCCGTCATCCATCGAGAGAGCGGCAGCGCCTTCAACGTTCCTCTCCAACGAATAGGTGACGATGTTCCTTTCGCTGTCATCGGATGCGAACGGGTAATTGAAGTTGTACAGATCGGGTGTGTTGTCCCAACCAGTATTATCGAAGTCAAATGTGTCCAAGAACATCGTATCGTAGATCTGGACATCTGCGGAGATGAACATCATGACAGGGGCGTCATTGAAGAATGAGGTCGGGAAGTAGGTGGGGTCGCAATTAACTATCTCCCCTCCTTTCACTACAGAGTCCGTCATCACGAGCCTGGCGTTATCAACAACGAGATGTCCGGGGAAAGCTAGCGTCGAGTTGTCGACGAACATTGTAGCGCCGTTCCTTACGATGATCCCGAGTCCAGGCGCTGCCTGGTTCTGGGTATCGAGCTTGTTCGTAACGGTCGAGTTGACGATGATCAACCGACCTCCGTCCTCGACCGTGATGTAATACATCAGATCAACGGAAGGATCGAGATCGTAGTTCTGTGTCACATGTATCTGGCAGTTCTCAAAAATGGCGACTCCGCCAGATCTGATCGTCAGATTGTGACCAAGGACGTATATGCCGTCCTTGACGTACAAAGGATTCGATGAGTCTATGGTTACATCGACGCTCGGTACGTCGGCCCCTTGGACGTCGCTCGGTACAGCGATAAGCAACAGACCCATCAACGAGGTCGATAGCATGCACCAGACGATCATCGCACTAGCGAACTTAGTTAGCTTTTCCCCCAATTTCATCAGCTCACCCGATGACTTCGTTTAATCGTATAAAATAATCTTCCCGGATTATAAATACATATGTCCTGAAGTAATATTATCATATCTATACAATAAATAATAGCCAACAATAGTGAATATGAATAATATAAAAATGATAGGTAAAAAATGCGGCTACGTTTCACTTCCTTTTTATGATCTTCCTGATGGAAACGGACTTCTTCACTTCCCCCTGAGGTCCCGATGGCTCGACGGGCTTGGCCTCGATATGAGCCTCCTCCTTCGGGGCCTCTTCCTTGACCTCGGGCTCGGGAGCCGGCTCTGGCGCCTTTGCGGTCTCCTCGATCGCCTGGTTCACGTTCGTGCCGCATGCCCAGCAGACCTCGGAGCTGGCATCGATCATCGTCTTGCACCGGGGGCAGCTGATCTCCTCAGGCCTTTTCGTCGTGTCAGCGCTCTCCTCCTCCATCGGCGCGGGGACGCTGTTCATCTCTATGCTCTCGTCCACCTTCGTTTCGAGCGCGACGGCGATCCTCTCCTCTGGGATCGGTTCGCTGACCTGAAGATCTCCCTCCACCGGGAGGCTTACGACCTTCAGCCTCGAATCCATGAAGAGCCTGCGTTCGTTCAGCGCCCTCTCCCTCTCGATGAGCGTGCGCTCCAGTTCTACCAGCTGTTTCTGCTGTTCTATCATCAGGTGTTTTATGTTCGAGGAGGCCGCGGCCTGCTCCTCAAGGACCTTGGCCTTGACCAGCAGCCCCTCCCTCTTGGCGGTCATCTCCTCGAGCACCGTCCTTATCGAGGCCTCGTCCTTCAGAAGTCTTTCCTCGATCTCGTGAAGATGTGCCAGCACGGCCTTGGTGTTCGCCTCGTTCTCGGCCCCCTCCCTCGCCAGCCTCAGCTGGGTCGTCTCCCTTTCGGCGGCCTCGGCCTGGCGCTTCTGAAGTGCTGCCCTTTCAGTGATCAGATGCGTCTCCACATCGGAGAGGTCCGACTCCAACGCCTTCAGGTCCCGCTCCTTCTTGGTGACGGCGGACTCCCTCGCCCCTATCGTCGCCTCCCTCTGGGCAACCTCCCCCTCTCTCGCCTCGAGCTTGGAGCGAAGTTCGACGATGGCCCTTTCGTCCTCCTTGAGCTTGGCATCCCTAGCATCGACGTCCTCCCTCCTCTTTTTGAGGTCGATCTCCTGGACCTTGATCTTGTTCTTGAACTCCTCGATGACGTCCCATATCGGGACCTGCTCGTCTGCCATTTGTTCACCTCAGGTCTTGATCATGCGAGGGTCGGCCCGAGGACCATGAGGCCCTTGTCGCCGATCTCCATCGTATAGCTCTCCATGCTGTGGTCGCATGCCCTCATCTTCTCGACGCGCATGAACCGAACCAGCTTGCCCCGGGTCCTATCGAGCCCGAGCTCTATTATGCCGTCGCAAAGGAACCCCTCGTTGCCCATGAGCTCCGAAGGCGATCCAAGCGATCTCTCCATCACTATGAACGATATCAGGTTATAGTCCCTGAGAGTCTTGAAGAAATGGTACATCTTCTTGCGCATGCCCTTGGAGTCCTCCATCAGTGAGTAGAGCGCCCCGAGCGAGTCCATGCAGAACACGGTGAACTTATCGCCGTGCTTCTTCTTGTAATAGTGGACCATCTGGATGATGAACTCGACATAGTCCGTAGGGTCGTCGATGTCCACGATCTCATCGAGGTCCCGAAGGTCCGAGAAATCGGATATCTCCATATTGCTGGTCATGCTGAGATTGAGGCTCTTCATGTTCTTGAGGTGGCTCTCCGCCGATTCCTCAAGAGTGACGTATAGGCCGAACTCATTGGACTTCTCGAGGTATTTGACCATGAGCGAGTAGCAGAAGCTGGTCTTCATGGACCCTGGCGGCCCGGTGACCAGCACCACCTTCGGTGCGTCGATGTCCGTACGAAACACCTTCTCCAAGCCTTCGATCGAGTTCCTGAACATCAACAAACACCGCCAGTTTTGCTTTGCGTTCTATGACCCCGTCCGATAATATAGTTTTCGTGATTGATGTCGCCGCCTGATATCGATGACCTGAAGGCCATGGGGATCAGTCGTCCTCCCCGGAGCGGTCAGGCACCTCGTTGGTCTCCTCGACCTCGTCTGGCACCATATGGTCCCCCTTCGATTCGGTCTCGACGACCATCATCTCCTCCTTCTTGCCGGCCAGGCGGGCCACGGCGATGACCTTGTCGCCCTCGTCCTTGAGCCTCATGATCCTGACGCCCATGGCGACGCGGCCGGTCTTCCTGATCTCGGAGGCGACGATCCTCTGCACGTTGCTTCCCTTCGAAGCGACGACAAGCTGGTCCTCGTCCTCGACCTCCATCACGCTCACGACCTTTCCGTTCCTTTCGTCGGTCTTGATCGTTATGACGCCCTTGCCTCCGCGGTTGGTCTTCCTGTAGACGTCGCGCTCCTCGGCCTCGTCCCCCTCCCACTTTCCGACGGGCGTGATCTTTCCGTACCCGTTCTCGGTGATGGTCAGCAGCATCGAGCTCGGCGTGACGACGGCCATCGAAACGACCGCGTCCCCCTCGTCCAGCCTTATGCCTATGACGCCGTGGGCTGGGCGGCCCATCGGCCTGAAGCGGCTCTCGTCGAAGCGGGCTGCCTGCCCGTCCTTCGTCGCCAGGATGATCTCCTTCTTGCCATCCGTTATCTTGACGTCCACTAGCTCGTCGTCATCATCGAGGGTTATGGCGATGATGCCTGAGGAGCGTATTTTCGCATACGACTCGAGCGGCGTCTTCTTGATTATGCCGTTCTTCGTCGCGAAGGTGAGGAACCTGTCGCCGACCATGCTCTCGACGGGCTTGATGACCATGACCTTCTCGCCCTCCTCGAGCTTCGGGAGCAGGTTGACGATCGCCTTCCCCTTGGATTGCCTGGACCCGACCGGAAGCTTGAACGCCTTCATGCTGTAGACCCTGCCCTTGTTCGTGAAGAACAGGAGATAGTTGTGCGTCAGCGTGACGAACATGTCGGTGACGAAGTCCTCCTCCTTCGTCTCCATGCCCATCAGGCCCGTGCCTCCGCGGCGCTGCTGCTTGTAAGTGTCGAGCGGCACGCGCTTGATGTACCCGTCCTGGGTGATCATGACGACCATGTCCTCGTTCGGGATGAGGTCCTCATCCTCGAGGTCCCTCGCGTCGGCGATGATATCGGTCCTGCGCTCGTCCCCGTACTTCTCCCTCAGCTCCAGGACCTCGGCCTTGATTATGCCCATGATCCTTGATTCGTTGGAGAGGATGTCCAGCAGGTCCGCGATGACCATCTCCAGCTCCTCGAACTCCTCCTTGAGCGATTCGATCTCGAGCCCCGTCAGCTTCTGCAGCCTCATGTCGAGGATCGCCCTTGCCTGTTCCTCGTCGATCTCGAAGCGGGCTATGAGCCCGTTCCTCGCCTCCTCGGGCGTCTTCGAACCCCTGATGATGCGCAGCGTGTCGTCGATGGCGTCGACCGCCTTGATCAACGCGATCAGTATGTGCTCGCGCTTCCTTGCCTGGGCGAGGTCGTACTCGGTCCTCTTGACGACGATCTCGTGCCTGAACGAGATATAGTGCTGGAGGAGCTCCTTGAGCGTGAGCACCTTCGGCTCATTGTTCACGAGGGCGAGGTTGATGACGCCGAACCCGGACTCCATCTGGGTCTGCTTGAACAGGTGGTTGATGACGATGTCGGGCTGGACGTCCTTCCTCAGCTCGATGACGATGCGCATGCCTTCCCTGTCGCTCTCGTCCCTCAGGTCCGTGATACCGTCGATCTTCTTGTCCTTGACGAGCTCGGCTATCGATTCTATGAGCTTGGACTTGTTGACCTGGTACGGGATCTCCCTGACGATGATCCTCGTACGGCCTTCGTGCTCCTCGAGCTCCGTTCGGGCACGCACCCTGAGCTTCCCTCTTCCTGTCTCGTATGCCTCGAGTATGCCGCCGACGCCGTAGAGTATGCCGCCGGTCGGGAAGTCCGGGCCTCGGATGAACTGCATGAGGTCCGCCACCTCGGCCGCCGGGTTGTCGATCAGGTGCACTATGCCGTCCGCGACCTCCTTCAGATTGTGAGGCGGCATGTTCGTGGCCATTCCGACCGCGATGCCGGACGAGCCGTTGATTAGCAGGTTCGGAAGCTTCGCCGGAAGCACCGATGGCTCCTTCAGGCTGCCATCGAAGTTGTCGACGAAGCTGACGGTCTCCTTGTCCAGGTCGGCCAGCATCTCGTCGGCTATCGGGCTCAGGCGGCATTCGGTGTAACGCATGGCCGCGGCGGAATCGCCATCGACCGAACCGAAGTTGCCCTGGCCGTCGACGAGCATGTGCCTAAGCGAGAAGGGCTGGGCCATGCGGACCATCGAGTCGTAGACGGCCGTGTCGCCGTGCGGATGATATTTTCCGAGGCAATTGTGAACTATCATACCGCCTGCAACAAACTCGTGGGCACCAGCAACCTGGAGATCGTACGTTTTTTCAGGGGAAGACTTCTTGACTTCTTTTACGCGAAGGAAGTGAATTTTATTTTTCAGAATGTCCTCGAGAATTGGATAAATCTGAGAACCAATTCTATTCAATTTTGACTGAATTCCCCATTCAACAATTTGGACGCTTCCCAGAGATTTTTGTTTTATATCGGCACTGTACCGAATTTTCGAACCGCCTGGATATGAGATGCCACTGCGGAATTTGTTTCCTCCGATATCTTCGAACCATCCCCCTCCAATGTGGTGGTTGGAAAAATCATCGAAAACTGCTTCCGCTGCATAGGGAATTACGTCAAAGGACGAGGCTAAAGTGGTTGACTCGGCAATCCTATCAAGCCTCTCTCTTCTAATCTCATTATAAAGATCTAATTGTTTCCCCAGTATCTTTGCATATCTTCCGCGAATTTCAAGAGCATGCAATGGGAAATTGTGGTTGAGAATATGCCCATTGATCAAAGCAAATTCATTTGTTTGATCCTCCACCATCTTTTGACTTTGTACTCCAAGATGCTGCAAGAGCAATTGAAGTTCCTCGGCCATGAGATTTGAAACCGTTCCATATACCACGACATTACGATCCTTATGAACAGAACCGTCCCCATCAATCATGCCAGAGATTAAAGCCGCAATTACTGACTTTGGTGAATGATTGAAAATTTCTGGAATGTGCTTAGTATCAGCCCTCCAGGATGAATCAATACCAAAGCAGGATGCGATATAGCAGTTCAGCTCGTTGCTGGTGATTCTGATCTGGTTCATCACTGGCTGACCTGGAATATACTCGTCCTGGTTTGTTCCCCTCGATTGGATTGTTGCTTCATATGCAAATTCTGACCTTAGTATCGTAACTATGTGTTCAATTACCTCGTTTGACGATGAGAAAAAATTGAAAGTGCCTCTATTTTTACTGGTTTCAGAATATGGTTTTTGAATATGGCCATCCGATAAAAATTGACCAATTAAATATGCGATGTTTTCGTTGAGTAACTTTTCCTGACCTTTCCAGTTTGGTAATTTGACATAAGAAAGATTTTCAGGATAGTCAGCCCGCAATATGACATAATCATCTTTTGTAAGATCTTTAGCTTCTTTCCACTCATATTTGAAGCCAGGTTTAATGACTTTAAAGAGCTGCGATTGTGTCCCAGTGATAGAAAGACCATTTTCAAGCGTTACTCGAATAAGTTCACGCTCTGGCATCTCGTACAGTTCAGTTACTTGAGATTTTCCATTCTGAGTATAGACATAATCTCCGCGCTGAATATTCTCTATTGAAATCAATCCATTCTCGGTCAGAACCTTTGTCCCAGCGACAAAGCATTCTCCTACGACCCTGGCGCTCTTCTTGTGAGGCTTGCTCGACGTGATGCCCAGGTCGTACATCGCGTACATGATGCGCCTGTGAACGGGCTTCAGGCCGTCACGAACGTCCGGAAGCGCCCGACCGACGATGACGCTCATGGCATAGTCGATGTAGCACTTCTTCATCTCCGTCTCGATCGTGCGCTTGATCAGGTTCTTCGGCATGTCTTCCTGGACCGTTGGTTCGGGATTGTTATTATCGTCTGCCATTTAGCTCACCTCACACATCCAGGTTCTCGACCTCGGTCGCGTGGCTCATGATGAAGTCCTTCCTCGGCTCCACGGCGTCGCCCATCAATATCGTGAACAGTTCGTCCGCCTTCATGGCGTCCTCGACCGAGATCAGCTTCATTATCCTTCTCTCGGGGTCCATGGTGGTCTCCCATAGCTGGTGGGGGTTCATCTCTCCCAGACCCTTGTACCTCTGAACGTTCGCGCCCCTTCCGATCTCGTCCTGTGCCTTCTGGAGGTCCTTCTCGTCGTAGACGTATATCTCCTTCAGGCCCTTGGCCACTTTATACAGTGGCGGTTGGGCAGCGTAGATATGGCCGCTGTCGACCAGCGGCCTCATGTACCTATAGAAAAGCGTGAGCAGCAATGTCCTGATGTGCGCCCCGTCCACATCCGCATCGGTCATGATGATGACGCGGTGGTAGCGAAGCTTGGCGATATCGAACTCCTGACCGACTCCTGTGCCCAGCGCGGTGATGAGGTCCCTGATCGCCTGGCTTTTCAGGATCTTGTCCAGCCTCGACTTCTCGACGTTGAGGATCTTGCCCCTCAGAGGCAATATCGCCTGGTATTCGCGGTTGCGGCCCTGTTTCGCGCTGTTATGGACGAAAACGCCACTGGCCAGTGCGAAGTTGTGTGTATTGGGGACCTCGATGTCGTAAACGTCCAACGTATTCTCGATGGATGTGATAGACACGACCTTGTGGTTGTGATAATGTTCTCCTTCGGCCAAGGTTCCCAATGAAGGTGTGATGTCCATGTCGTTTGAATTCTCAGACTTCACCCAGGTCTCTGTGATCGGGTCGATGAATAACTCATCGGACCCGGATGCTTTTCTGTAAAGGGGCATCAATGAATCTTTTTCTTTGAGCTCAATCGCCTGTCTATACGTTCCGTCCCTCAGCATGAACCTGTGATCTGGGGTGCATACGATCGTTTGGCCGCTGTCCAGTGTGACCTCTATGACCTCCGCTCCCTTTTTGGTGAGACGCGGATTCATGATCCGCTCTATGCCAATCTTGCCGTCGTTCCTGATCGTGTAGCAGAAATGTTCCGTTCCAGCATTTTGCTCTTCGATGATATCGATGAAACTGATCTCCCTTCCGTCGACCAGTGCGATCTTCGTATCGCCTGAGAAGCACCCGCCGGCGCTGTCTCCCTCGACGATGTATATCTCGCTCTTCGTCGGGTCCTTCTCCGCGCAATCGGCCAACTTCCCAGGCAGCGCTGACCCCTCAAGGAATCCCTTCCTCCTTGTAAGGTCGCGCGCCTTCTTGGCCGCCTCCCTTGCCTGTGCGGCGAGCATCGCCCTCTTCATGCAGGCCTCGGCGACCTTCGGGGTTTCCTCGAAGAACTCGGCCAGCTTATCGGACATGACCGAATCGACGATGCCTTTGATCTCCGAGTTGCCGAGCTTGGTCTTCGTCTGCCCCTCGAACTGGGGCTCCGGGACCTTGATGCTCAGTATGGCCGTGAGCCCCTCCCTCACATCGTCCCCGGTGAGCCCTTCCTCGCCCTCCTTGACGAACTTGTTCTCGAGGGCGTAGTTGTTCATCGTCCTCGTCAGGGAGGACCTGAACCCGGCGATGTGCGTGCCGCCCTCGATCGTGTTGATGTTGTTGACGAACGAGTAGACGCTCTCGGAATAGGCGTCGGTGTACTGCATCGCGATCTCGACGATGACCCCCTCCCTCTCGCCATAGAGATAGATGGGTTTCTCGAACATCAGTACCTTGTTCTTGTTGAGGCTCTGGACGAACTCGATGATCCCGCCCTCGAAGTGGTACCTCTCCTCCCTTCCGTTGCGGGCGTCCTTGAAGTATATGGCGACGGTCTTGTTGAGATACGCCATGTCCTTCAGCCGGGCGATGAGCGTGTCATCGTTGAAATTGATGTCCGGGAATATCTGGCTGTCGGGCATGAAGGATATGGTCGTCCCTGTCTCGGTGGACTCGCCGATCTCGTGGACGGGGACGGTGAGGACGCCTCTCTCGCACCTCATCATCCATTCCTTCCCCTCCCTCCTGACCTTTACCTCGAGCCACTCGGACAGGGAGTTCACGACGGACATGCCGACGCCGTGCAGGCCGCCGGACACCTTGTAGCTCTTCCTGTCGAACTTTCCTCCGGCGTGAAGCGTGGTGAGGACCATCTCCAGCGCCGGCTTGTTGTACTTCGGGATTATGCCCACCGGGATGCCTCGGCCATCGTCCGTCACGGTGACGCTACCGTCCGCGTTCACCGTCACAGTGATCTTCGTGCAGAAGCCGCCCATCACCTCGTCGATGCTGTTGTCGACGATCTCGTAGACTAGGTGGTGCAGACCGCGCTCGTCCGTGCTGCCGATGTACATGCTTGGTCTTTTTCTGACAGCTTGCAAACCTTCCAAGACCTGGATGCTGTCGGCCGTGTAACTGGAATCTTCCATGGGATCAACTCTTTGTGATTCTGATATCGATTATCAAGAGCACTTTTCTCTGACAGGCCCTGATTCAGGGATAACTCTATTCCCATCCCTTTTTCGATGGTGTTCGGTATGGTTTTGAACTATTAATAAGCTTTCCATACTATCTGGCTTTAAATACGGAAGAGGGTCTTTTTCACTCATTTATCGTTCGTTTTCGAGGTCTTTTTTAACACCGTTTATCCGTATATTGATCTGGCAAATTCGCTCATTGCGGAAGGATTCTGAAAAAGGATATAACCGTTCATTGAATAGGCTGCCTCGATGACGTTGATGAGAAGGGCTAGGGGCTCGGTGACCGATGAGATCAGGACCGTCGCCCAGATGGAAAAAATGGACCCCGAGGTGCTCAGAAGGCGCGTAGCCAGCGGCAAGGTCGTCATCCCGAACAACCCCCTGCACGACATCGAGCTCAGAGGGATCGGCGAAGGGCTGAGCGTCAAGGTCAACGTCAACATAGGTACGTCGAAGGACCTCGTCGACGTCGACCAGGAGATCAGGAAGGCCCACCTGGCCTACAACTACGGGGCCGATGCGATCATGGACCTGAGCACCGGCGGGGACATCGACGCGATCAGGCGAAGGATGATCAAGGAGGTCAAGCTCCCGCTCGGCACCGTGCCCATCTACCAGGCCGGACTGAAGGCCGCGAGGGAGAGCGCGATCGTCAACATGACCGAGGACGATATGTTCAATGGCATCGAGAAGCACGCCAAGGACGGCGTCGACTTCATGACGGTGCATTGCGGCATCAACCGGGAGAGCGTCGAGCGCCTGAAGACCTCCGACAGGATCACGGACGTCGTCTCCAGGGGGGGCTCGTTCCTCGTCGCCTGGATAATTCACAACGACAAGGAGAACCCGCTCTATCAGAACTTCGATTACCTGCTGGAGATGGCCAGGAAGTACGACTTCACCCTGAGCCTAGGCGACGGACTGAGACCGGGCTGCCTCCACGATGCCACGGACAGGGCGCAGGTGCAGGAGCTCATCACGCTCGGAGGCCTCGTCAAGAGGGCGAGGAAGGCGGACGTGCAGACGATGGTCGAGGGGCCGGGACACGTGCCTATGGACCAGATCGAGACGAACATGAGGATGGAGAAGACCATCTGCGACGGCGCCCCGTTCTATGTCCTAGGCCCCCTCGTCACCGATATCGCCCCGGGGTACGATCACATCACAGGCGCCATCGGAGGGGCCATAGCGGCGTTCCACGGCGCGGACTTCCTCTGCTACGTGACGCCTGCGGAGCACCTCTGCCTCCCTGACGACAAGGACATGATCGAAGGCCTCATGGCGAGCAGGATCGCCGCGCACGCGGCGGACATAGCCCGCGGGAGGGGGATGGAGAGGGACGACAGGATGGCCCAGGCGAGGAAGGACCTCGATTGGGAGGCGATGTACAAGGAATCGCTCGATCCCGAGAAGGCCCGCAGGTACAGGGCCAGGGGGCATCAGGACGACACGCAGGGCTGCTCGATGTGCGGGGACGTGTGCGCCATCAAGATCGTCAAGGAGCACCTGAAGAAGAGCTGACAGCTAGTTCCCGATCAGGCCCTTCATCTTGTCGAAGATATCTTGCGCGACGATGCTGCTCCCGCAGTATTGGCACTCGACCCTGCAGCCGGCCTCGGGCATGTCCACGGCCGCGTTGCAGTTGGGGCATTTGATGGCCTTCATCACGATGCCGCCCTTTGCCATCTCGTCCCTCAAAGAATCAAAATCGAGCATTATCTGGACCTTGTCCCTGCGAGACCTTTCCTCGACCAACCTGATCTTATCCTGGACGCGGGCATCCATCCATTGCCTTAACATCTCTAGGTCGGTAGGCCCGTTCACATCGAACGTGTCCTTGTCCATGTCCATCATGTTTGATATCTCTACGTCGCCCAGTCCTCCCCGGGTCTGAAAATTGATCTTGAAGGCTTCCGCCAGGAACATTTCCTTTATCGATGTGCCCCGGACATCCTCTAGCTCGATGGCCTCGAACAGGTCGAAGTTCCTCCTTATCAGACCGGATTCCTCGACGATCAATATGCGTTCGTTCGTGACCATCATGTACAGCGTCAAGCTGGAGGCGAGCGCTATCATCATCCCTTCTCCAGCAGCTAGGGGCGCCCGTTGGCCCGGGGTGCTACCGATGAACGCCCTTTCTATGTTCTCGCCCTTCTTGAAGATGGCCATGCCCTTGATCTTGCTAACGGTGGATGGATTGAGCTTGAAATAGTCGAAACCGTTCTGCGAGCGATCGCACTTGTCGCAGATGACCTCGGATGGCTTTGTAGGCGAGCCGCACACGATGCACTTTCCCAATCGATCTTCTCCCGGGAAAAAATGCACGGGTCAACTATATGAAAACGTGCTGACGATGAATGTATAAGAAAATGGAGCCACTGGAGGGGATCGAACCCCCGGCCTACAGTTTACGAAACTGTCGCTCTTTAACGGTCAATTGATTTTGACTGCCGCTGAGCTACAGTGGCTTAAGGGTCCCATCAATCGCTTCGCCGATTTAATCCTTTCGACATCGGGCGTTGGGCCAAATCGGACCTATTTCAATAATGAACGAAAAATAATAAATCCCTCGTAACTGAATCATGAAATGTGATACGCGGGGCCTTGGTCGATATCTCATTGCCGGAAGGAGAGGTCGTCGAGAACATGAACGGCGGGCATGATTCCTTCAGGCTTCTCATGGACAGGGTAAGGACCACGCGCCTTACTGGATATCTTAGAGCCTCCCTCGCATTGGAAGGACATGATTCCAGCGGTGTCGTCTTCATCGAGGATGGAAGGCCGATATATGCGATATACTCGTTCAGGCCGACGGGCAATGACTCGGTGGAGATGGTCTACCGGGGGGAGAAGGCCATGGAGTTCGTCTGCGGGGATTCCTTGTATTCGAACTCCAAGATCGAACTTCACAAGGTCGCTGACATCAATGAGCTGGATAACGCTCTGAGAGGAAGGGAGGCGGACAAGGACAGCATCAAGTCCCTTGAAGGTTATTTCAGCTCGAACGCTCCCGAAGGGGATGCGCCGAGCCAAAATGCCCAGGAGGATGATGTGGACCAGCTTTCGGACGCCATACTCGAGTTCCATGTCAAGAACGTCAGGGAGAAGACCTCGCCGAAGAAGGTGCTCGAGATCGATGTCGAGCTCACCGAGGGAGAGAGCTATCTGGTCGAGGAGACCAGCAGGGACTACTCGCACGGCATATTCGCCTATCTCATCGACCATGGCAGGATGACCGGCATGGGCATCACCAGGTCCAACCCCAGATCGCTCCGCGCGAGGATAGAGAAGGGGAAGCCGGAGATCCTTTGGCTCACAGACCACGAGACGAAGACAGAGGATACGATATCGCCGTCCCTGGAGAAGATAATGGTCGTCGTCGAGGAGTTCCTCATGAAGGAGGAGAAGAACGTCGTCCTGATCGATGACCTTCAGTATCTGATAAGCAGCAATAACTTCGATGGCGCGGTTAGGTTCATCAGGAGCCTCGTCGACAAGGTCTCGGAGAGGAACTCCATCTTCCTTCTGTCGATGGACCCTGCCAGCCTTAATGCCCAGGAGAAATCGATCATCGAGCGGGAGATGAACGTCCTAAAATCGAAATGATCCTCAGACCCTCTTCATCTCGCTCTTGAACTCTATCAGGTAATCCAGCGCCTTATCGTACCTTTCGGTCTTGACAGCCAGGCCAGCGTCCTTCAGGATCTTGACGAGTATGCTCACGTCCTTGCCCGCCGCCTTGGCCTCCATGAGCTGCGTCTTTGCCCTCTTTATCTCGGAGGAGGTCACCTCTGGAAGTACGCGGACGAGCTCCGCCTTGCCCTTCTTGGCGAGTATGCCCATCATCGTCCAGTCGCCCTGCTCCTCGGCCTCCTGTGCCTCCTTCAGCTTGCGCCGGGCCTCTCTGGTGTCGATGTAGAACCTCTCCGAGTTCTGTATGATCGCTTCCAGCTGGTCGCAGAGCACGCGTGCTTCGGTATATTTGCCCGTGACCTTCTCGGATATCTTCCGGCCGGCCCTAGTCTCCTTCAGGGCGCCCTCGTAATCCTTCTTCTCCAAGAGCTCCTTCGCAGCCACCGCGGCGCTGTCTATCTCCGCGGAGTCCGTCCCCATGTTTCTCGCGATCTGCGAGAGCTTCTCGAGGTACTCGATGTCGGAGGTGACCCGGTCCTCGATCTTGCGCTTGATCAGGATGTTGCATGCCTTAACGTGGTCGACGGCCTTGGCGAGCTCCTTTGCCTTGCCTGCCTTGACAGCACGGTCGATGAGGCTTCTGCACTCGGCTGTATCGATCGCATGGTCCTTCGCTATGTCCATGAGGTCCTTTACGTCGGAGACGTATATCGGGAAAAGACGCTTCAGCTCTGCCTCGTCGAGCCTTTCCTCACCTGGCGGCTCGATCGCCTCTGAGCTCGGTTCTGGCTCAGGTTCGGATGTGCGCTCCTTGAGAGATCTGTCGCACTTGGGGCAGACATCGGCCTCCGCGGGGATGATTGTTCCGCAGCTGGGGCACTCTACCCCCTCGACCTCCTCCACCTCCTCGAACACGAACTCGACCCCGCATTTGGGGCATTTGGTCATCCCTTCGGCTATGTGGGTACCGCATTCCGGGCAATCGAACTCAAAATCGTTGCCTTCCTGGTCGCCATCCTTGGGGTCCTTCACCATATGATCTCCATAGGTTTACGGGGGTTAATGATGCTCGATGCGTTTATTCCTGTCGGTCCTTTTATATGAACGCGCCATTTCCAGCATCGACCTCATCTTGACGGCGTCCGCAGCGGGGGAGGTCGTCTCGCATATCAGCGTCATCTCGCGGTCTCCATCCGATAGGACCTCGGCCAAGGGAGCATATGATGGAGATCCCGAGTCGAGGGGGAGGTGGTTCTTCTCCCCCGCGGCGGTGAACTCTATGCCGCTGAAATGGCAATGCGTTCTCACGGTCGGAAGGAGGTCGTGCTCGTCAAGCACCGCCTCGAAGTCCTCCCGCCCCCTTATGGCCCCGCCGCCCCTGGCATGGATATGCGCGAAGTCGATGACCGGCTGGACGCCGTGCACCTCTTTCATGACCTCCTGTATCTCGGCCATCGTCCCCCACTGCCCCTTCTTTCCCATCGTCTCGAGACCGAGGATGACGTGATCGCCCTCATCGTCCAGTTCCTTTCTGCACATCGCGATCTGCTCGATGACGTTCCTCGTCGTCCTTTGAGCGTCCACGCCTGAATAGGAGGCGCAATGGATGACGATGATCCACGCCCCAAGCGCCTTTGCCGCCCTGGCCGTGCGCAGTATCCACCCCCTGCTCTTTTCCACCGTCTCCGGCGACCTGGAGTTGAGGCTGATGTAGTAGGGGGCGTGAGCGCTCAGCATGACGCCGAGCTCCGATGCCTTCCTCATCGCCTCGGCCGCGACGCTATCCTGCAACGAGACGTTCCTGACGAACTGGACCTCCATCGCGTCGAGACCGAGCGCCTTCGTCCTGATGATGGCGTCGACCATCCCCGAAGCTCCCGGGGGGTAGCCGGCCTGACCTATCCTGATCATCGTTGGAATAACCAAGGGGGACATATTTCAAGGATGCTTCAAAAAATCAAATACCTGCTAATGTGTTAGTATTGGACGAGGGAAGTCGATGGAACATGTCCTGATCGAGAAGCCTGCGGACACGAACGTCATCATCGGGCAGTCTCATTTCATCAAGACGGCGGAGGACATCTACGAGGCCATGGTGAACTCGGTCCCGGGCGCCAAGTTCGGGATAGCGTTCTGCGAGGCTTCGGGTCCTTGTCTGGTGAGGGTCGAGGGGAATGACCCCGAGCTGCGCGCCTGCGCCGCGGAGAATGCCATGAGGGTGGGGGCGGGGCATTCGTTCATCATCGTCATGCGCAACTGCTTCCCGGTGAACGTCCTCAGGTCGGTGAAGGACGTGCCCGAGGTCTGCAACATATTCTGCGCCACGGCGAACGAGCTGGAGGTCGTCGTGGCGACCAGCGATAGGGGCAGGGGGATCGTCGGCGTCATCGACGGTCGTCCCCCGCAGGGGGTGGAGACGGATGAGAACACCAAAGAAAGAAAGGATTTCCTTAGGAAGATCGGTTACAAGCTCTGACGACGCGAACGACGAGTACGAGATGTTCGCCAAGTACTACGACATCTGGTACGAGGACTTCACGGACGACGTCGAGTTCTACAAGCAGATGGCGGAGGCGACCGGGGGGCCGGTCCTTGAATGCATGTGCGGCACGGGCCGAGTGCTCGTTCCGCTGGCAAAGGAGGGTCTGGAGATCGCCGGGTTCGACCTAAGCTACGCCATGCTAGACAAGCTCACGGTGAAGCTGGAGATGCTCGATGAGGAGTCGCAGAAGCGCGTTCACATCGGGCACGCGGACATCCGGGATTTCGTCTGCGACCGCAAGTTCAAGCTGATCATCATACCGTTCAACTCGTTCCTGCACCTTCTGGAGACCGATGACCAGGAGGCCGCCCTGAAGAACGCGGTCGACCACCTGGAAGAGGATGGAAGGCTCATCATGAGCATATTCAACCCGAAGCTGGACCGCCCCGAGAACGTCGTGAGGCACCGCGGGACCAGGGTCATGAAGCACGGCGAGATCATCTCCCGATTCGAATCGCAGACGTTCGACCACGTCAACCAATCGACCACGACGACGTACTTCTTCGACATCTCCAGGCAGGACAAGGAGCTCAGGAGGGTCACGACGACGACCACGCTGAGGTACATCTTCCACAAGGAGGCCATCGAGCTGATGTCGAGGTGCGGACTCGAGGTCGTCGACACCTTCGGCGATTACATGCAGGGACCGTTCGGCAGCAAGAGCGAGATAATGGTCATGGTGGCGCGGAAATCGAGATGATCGTTGAGGACCTGGACCTTGACAGGACGCTCTCCTGCGGACAGGTGTTCCGCTGGAGGAAGGAGGACGGCCTCTGGAAAGGTTTCATGCGCAATAGGCCGGTCACCCTCCGCCAGAATGGATGCGAGCTAGATGTGTCGGGCGACGTCACCGAGGAGGATGTGAGGAGGTTCTTCAGGACCGATGACGACCTGGGCCTCATATTCCAGGACATCATGATCAGCTCGGGCGACGAGACGGTGAGCATGATACTGAACGGGAACCGGGGACTGCGCCTCGTTCGCCAGGACCCGTGGGAATGCAGCGCCTCGTACATACTCGCGACCTTCGTGCACATCCCCCGCATCGAGACGATGATCGGCAACGTATGCCGCGCATACGGTGAGGACCTGGGCAATGGATCGTTCTCATTCCCTGCCCCCGGTCGGATCGCCGGCGACCCAGAGGCGGCGAGGTCGTGCGGGTTGGGGTTCCGATGCGAGCGGTTCGTCGAGTTCGCGCGGATGGTCGACGGGGGCGAGGTCGATTTCGACGCGCTGCGGGAGATGGAATACGAGAGATGCGTGAAGGAGCTCGTCTCTCTTCCCGGCATAGGCGAGAAGGTGGCCGATTGCGTCTCACTTTTCGCTCTGGACCACCTAGAGGCCTTCCCTGTGGATGTGTGGATAAAGAGATCGATGAAGCACCTCTTCGGCATCGAAGGCAGCTACAAGGCCGTCAACGCCCGATCGAGGATGCTTTTCGGAAGCTACGCCGGCTATGCGCAGGAGTATATCTTCCTGCACACGCGGAACAGGGCGAAGGCCTTACGGAGATAGGGGCGCCTGACCGCACTCGAACTCGGGGCATACGCATTGAGGCGCCTTGAGCCCTGTATGGATCTCGTAGACCTTGACGAGCATTCCGCTCTTCTTGACCATCTCGCAGATGCGGCAGGTCTCGGTGACGATGTCGGACCCGTTCATGATACGGACGGCCGCCTGCTCGACCTCCTTCTTGAACTCCTCATACCTTCCGCTGTTCTCGATCTCCTTGCTCGTTCCCCTCTTGGCCTTCAGGTACTGCGAGATGGCGGCATCAGTTACGCCAAAACGCCTGGCAACCTCCGCTTGGCTCAAGTGGTGCTTGTCGACAAGTTCTCTTGCCAGTTCCCTCCTGATGGAAGGAAGTACGTACCAGACGATCAACTCGCAGGGAATCTTCATGAGGCCGGATAAGAGTTAACGATAATAAATAGTTTAAGACTGCTGGATTTTTCAGAAAGGTACAAAAATCATTTACGACGACTGGCTTCGATAAATGATGGCACTGGAAATCAAGATCTGAAGGCGGGGGGATCCCGTTGAGGTCCTCGACGTTCTTCGCGCTCGTCGGGACCCTTATCGCATTCTGGGCGATCGAGATCCTGCTTGTCTTCCTATTCGTCGCT
>JAJFUT010000087.1 GCA_021372315.1 Methanobacteriota archaeon | reverse complement strand
GCGATATCGGGCGGGAGGACGAGCCCCTTGTCGTCGCCGTGAACGCCGACGACCGCCCCCAGTAGCCTCTCGCTCATTCCGAACGTCGTCTGGTGGCAATACTTGAACGTGCCGTCCAGGGCCTCGTACTTGATATCGTATGGTTTGGAGAAGTTCTCCTTGTAGTGATGGATGGAGCCTAGCTGAAGGCTCTTGCCCTCCGGCATGAGCGTGTCGACACCGACCGTATAGAACGCTCCGGGGAACTTGTCCCAGTCCGTGCGCTTCAAGAGCAGGTACGGCAGGCAGAGCTTCCTCATGACGTTCTTCAGTATGATGAAGTCCTCCTCGACCTGGCGCTGCGCGTCCTCGTAGTCGACGTGGCACGTGTGCGATTCGAAGAAGTGTATCTCCCTGACGCGGATGAACGCCCTCGTCATCTTCGTCTCGTACCTGAACGTGTTGACGATCTGGTAGACCTTCAGGGGGAGGTCGCCATGCGACCTGATCCATAATGCGAATATCGGGTACATCGCCGTCTCGGAGGTCGGTCGGAGCAGGAGGCGGACGTCAAGCTCGTTCAGTCCGGCATGCGTGACCCAGTAGACCTCGGCGTCGAACCCCTTGATGTGGTCCTTCTCCTTCTGGAACTCGGTCTCCGGGATGAGAAGAGGGAAGTTGACCTCGTCATGCTCGGTCGCGTCGCATTCCTGCCTGATGTAGGTGTCGATGTGGCGCATGATCTTCCAACCGTACGGCGTCCAGACGTTCATTCCCTTGATCGGGTAACGCTTGTCCGTCAGGTTCGCCAGGTCGACGATCTCGTTGTACCATTCACTGAAGTCTTCCTCTTTCTTCATCACAGGCACCTTGCCGATAAGGTTCCGAACGGCTATTTCGGCTTAAAGGTTTTTGACATGGCCCGTCGGTCGTTCTATGACGGATAATGAAACGATATGTGTCATCTATCCTGCCAGGTCTTGACGCATCTGGAGCCTTTGGAGGAATCGATGGGTGCACCCCAGAACAGATTGGAGCTCAAAATGCAGCGACCGTCTCCACGGAGTGGGCAATAATGAATAAATGCCCATCATGCGGCGCCAGCGTTCCTGACACCGCCAAGTTCTGTGGTGAATCGGACAGAAGATCGGTATGTCACCAGCGATAGTTTGCAGGGTATCCAAACGCGAGATGGGTCCCAACGACAAGTATTGCCTAACGTGCGGATCTGGCAAGACCGACATGGGTTCATCGGACAGCTCTTCACCGATCCCGATGTATGCGCATCCGTCTCACGTCCCTGAGCAAGGGATCAACCAATTGCCCAAGCCTCACGATGGTCCATCAGGCGTTCCTCTATCATCTCCTGCGAACACATATCCTCTTCAGCCCGACATCAGACGAACAACCGATCGCCAGTCCCTCTCCATGCCCCGTCGCCACAGAACAGATCGTATTCGACTGGCGTAAAGTGTCGTACATGTGGCCGCGATCTGAGAACACACGTGGTCGCTGTGAATCCTGCGGTAATGCGGTGTCGTTCAATCGCCGCTACGATCTTTCAGTCGCCGCAGGTCCATCGGTCATCATCGGGGCCGTCATCAATTTGCCGATCTTCGTGACGGGAGCGATACCGTCGATACATGGCGATTATTCCGACTTCATCGCAGGCATGTTCGTGTTAGGCACGATCGCAAACGTATGCGCCATCTGGGCGGGCGTTCAGACCATCAAAAGGAAGCATTACGATCACTGCGTTGCCGCATACGTGGTCATAACCTTCGGGCCATCCTTCTTCCTTACCGCCCCGGGGCTGATATTGCCGACACTGTCGCGCCATGATCTCCAGGGTATCATCTGAGGAAGAGATCTTTATCGAGATCGCTCAAAGGTGCTTCGCGATCTCCGGTGCGACCGAGACGACCGACACCTCGCTCTCCAGAGTGTTGGCGCATACGACCTTGTCGCAGTATGTGCGGAGGCGGTCGAGACCGCCTCCGATGAACAGACCGTGGGTGCACGCCGCGAACACGGACCTCGCCCCGGCCTTCTTAAGCTCGTCCGTCGCCGCCGCGATGGTGCCGCCGGTGGATATGATGTCGTCGACGATGAGGACCTTCTTGTTCTTCGCGTCGATGTTCTTAGGGCTCACGTGGACCTGCGTGCCGCTGAGCCTGGTCTTGGTCAGGTAGTCCCATTCGCATCCGAGGACCTCAGCGACCATGCCAGCCCTCTTGAGCGCACCCTCGTCCGGAGCGAGGACCAGGTCGATCGACTGGTCCTTGAAGTACCTGCCGATCGCCGGCGCAGCATAGGTGTTGACGACCTCCGCCTCGTCGAACCAGTCCATCATGTTGATGTTGTGGATATCGACCAGGACGACCTTGTCGGCGTTGAGCTGGATATGATCGACCATGACCTTGGCGCTGAGGGGCTCTCCCTTGTTGAACCTCTCGTCCTGCCTGGCATAGCCGAAGTACGGGATGACGTTCGTGACCTTCTTCGCACCGATCGAGATCGCCGCGTCCTGCAGCAGCAAAAGCTCGACGAGGTTCGTGTCGGGATACGAGTTCTGGACGATCACTACCTCATCATCGATGGATTCCTTCTGCAAATGGATGTAGCATTCCCCGTCTGGGAAGCGCTTCACGCCAGCGGACACATACTCGGCGTTCATGACTAATGCGAGGTCCTGAGCGAGCTTGCTGGAAGCAGAGCCACCGATGACTATCATGCTTGCCCCATTACGATTCAGATTTTTTAACTATTCGTTCCGATAGGCCGTCACGTCGCGCCCCCTCGATCAAGCTTCACATCTGAGCGGAACGCCGATCGGGATAACAAGGAGGGAATGGGGCGACCAGTCGGAAAGACCTCGGCAAACGTTTTTATTGTCTTGCATTTATATAGAGACGGGATCGGGATGCAAACTAATTCGGATTTTATCGAGTCAGGCAGTCGAAGCGAGAACAAGGAGCTTGAGGAGGACACTTTGGCCAACGAGCCCGAGATGGACGAGGTCGGCGAGGACGACCCCATCGAGGCCGAGCCCGTCGTCCACCCCTCAGAACTGGCGATGCCCAAGCCCAAGGCAAGGTCCGACCACGTCGTCCACGACGAGAAGTACGGGGACATGGAAGGGATCGGGATCATATACGGGAACGTCGGGACCGCAGGCTTCAGCTGCCGCCTCATCGGCGACATCGAGAAGATGGAGTACGTGATGGTCCACCACCAGCACGACGGCTGGACGCTCGGGCAGATCGTCGACATCGAGCGCAAGACCGATCTCACCGTCGAGAAGGCCAAGCGCCTCTCGGACGGGGCGGCCATAGACATCGACGAGATCGTCATAGCGAAGGTCGACGTCGTCGGGTTCAGGGACGACAGGAACCTTCTCCAGGTCCCGAGGACGCCGTTCAAGGCCGGGGACACGGTCTTCCGGGCCAGGGACCTTCTCATCAAGGAGGTCATCGGGCTCAAGGAGGACTCCCCCACAGGTGCATATCTGGGATTGCTTTTCGGCCACGACATCCGCGTCGAGGTCGACATCAACTCGATGGTCCAGAAGCACGTGTGCATCCTCGCCAAGACAGGCGGCGGCAAGAGCTTCCTATGCGGCGACCTCATCGAGGAGCTCATGAAGCACGACGTCACCGTGCTGGTCATCGATCCCCACGGCGAATACGGGTCCATGAGGGAGGCGGGTTCCAAGCCAAAGGGCGCCCGGGACTTCAAGGTCGAGCCGAGGAGCTACGCCGACAAGATCATGGAGTTCTCCACCGACACGACGGCGAACCCGTTGGCGAAGCCGCTCAAGTTCACGCTTGCGAACATAGAGGCCAGGGAGCTGCTTGGTCTGACTCAGATCAAGAACGGCAAGGTGTTCCTCACCGCGCTCAGGAAGGCGATCGACTCCGTCAAGTCCGTCAAGAAGGACTACGGACTGAAGGACATCATCGCGATGCTCGAGGCGGAGGAGGACACTGCCAACAACTCGCTCGTCGCGGAGCTGGAGTACCTCAACGAGGTCAACATCTTCGCTCCGATGGGGACGAAGATCGACGAGCTCGTGGTGAAGGGGAAGATGACGATCATCAACCTGCGCGGAACCCCGCCAGACATCGCCGAGCTCATCGTGAACCGCCTTGCGACGGCGATGTTCGAGCTGCGCAAGCTCGGCAAGGTCCCGCCGATGATGCTGGTCTGCGAAGAGGCGCACAACTGGTGCCCGCAGCAGGGGCTGTCGGCATCGAGCAAGATCCTCAGGACGATAGCCGCCGAGGGACGCAAGTTCGGGCTGGGACTGACGATCATCAGCCAGAGGGCGGCGAAGATCGACAAGAACGTCCTCAGCCAGTGCAACACCCAGATGATACTCAAGGTCACGAACCCGAACGACCTGAAGGCGATCACGAACTCGCTCGAAGGCATCGCCGATGGCATGGACGAGGAGATACAGCGCCTGCCGATCGGCGTGGCGCTCATCGTAGGGGGCAACATCCAGAACCCCCTCTTCATCGAGGTCCGCCCGAGGGAGTCCCGTCACGGCGGAGAGAGCGTCGAGATCATACCGACGAAGAGGTAGAGATGAAGCGCGACCAGATCACGCCCGAACACATGGAGAGGTACCTAGGCATCACGAAGAGGGCCCTTGACAAGCTCACGATCGCCGCCCCGGAGCGCTCCTTCAACAGGCGCCTTGCCGAGAGCTTCCTGCAGATGGCCAACACCTATTACAACGACGCTCTGCACTTCAACGAGGAGGGCGACATCGTGAACGCCTTCGCATGCGTCAACTACGCGCACGGCTGGCTCGACTGCGGCGCTAGAATAGGCATATTCGACGTCGGGCAGGACGACCAGCTCTTCACGCTGTATGAATGAGACGCCCGGCCGATCCTAAAAAAATAAAGATCACATCAGCCTGGGACCCCGGTGGTCCACCTTCGTCTCGTACACGGTCCCGAACTTGGCGAGCTTCCTTTCCATCAACGCTAGGTCCGGTCCCGTCGCGAGTATCGAGTTGCCGATCATGCACATGGCGGCCCTATCATCCGTTCCCATGATCTCCAACGCGGCCCTGACCTTGTCCGTCATCAGCCCTGACGCCTCAGAGAACTGGTGCGACAGATCGAAGAAGTTGTCGAGGCTCATGTCCTTCTTGAACGAGGCGACGCACTTCCTACCCGCCTCGATGATCGCCTCGGTCTTCACGGGGTCGTTGAGCACCGACGAGGTGTCGATAGTAGGACCGACCTTGCACAGGAGCATCTTCATGTCCCCTTCCAGGCCGATGACCTCGCCGTGCGGCTGGAGTCCTTCCTTTGTCCTGAACTCGAACCCGCCCTGCTTCAGGGCGGCAATGTCGCCAAGCCCTGTGCCGCAGGTGACCTCGGCCTCGTGGGCCGCCTTGTACGCCGCGTCGACGCCCTTTCCCAATAGCTCCGTCAACGCCAAAGCCGTCGCCAACGCTCCGGCGGCGCTCATCCCGAAGCCCTGGGCCATCGGAAGCTGCAGGGACGTGTAGACCTTCGCATTGTACTTCTCGCCATCGAGGAGCTTGATCATGGCCATCTCCGTGACCTTCGCCTTCGCGTGGGCCTTGTTGACGAAGATGTCTATCTTCCCCTCGCCCTCCTCGAGGACGACCCTGCTCTCCGCGCCTGCCGTGATCGAGAAGCCGGCCCCCCGGGAGCCGGTCTTGAGCAGGTCATCATGTTTACAGATCTGAAAGAACCCGGTGATATGGCCGGGGCAAAACGCCATCGACTGCCTCATAACATGCACCTTGATAGGTTCAATATCTCGTTCGCTACCTTCGACTTCGAACCTTCTATGGGTATTACCTTCTCTCCCCTAATGAACATGACCTTGGTACAGCCTGCGCGGACATCCTTCAAATCGTTCGCGACCATCGCGTCCGCCCCGCTCTGCCTGCACCGGTCCGCCGCCTTCTTGGCCAGCTTGGCGTTCCCGACGCCCGATTCGGCCTTGAACCCCACGATCTTGACGCCCTTCCTCCTCAGGAGCGGAAGCACCTTCGGAAGCGCCTTGAGCTCGAGCTTCAGTCCGTCCTTCTCGGAAGGGACCTTCCCCTTCGAAGGTACCGGGCCGAAGTCGGACAGCGCCGCCGGCAAGATGACCAGGTCATGATCGGCGCAGTCGATCATCTCCACGAGCTCCTGGACCGTCGTGAACCTCCTGGTGCTGATGAAGTTCGGGATAGGTACTGTACATCGGCCCATCCACAGGTCGACCTCCGCCCCCTTCTCGTACGCCGCTCGGGCCAGCTCGACCGCCGTCTCGCCAGTCCCTTTGTTCGTGACGATCCTCATGTCGTCGATCGCCTCCTCGGACGAGCCGCCGATGACAAGGACCTTCTTTCCGTCGTAGGTATGGTCCCCGAGCTTCCTCAGGACTTCCCCGACGATATGATCGTTGTCCGCGATCTTGGCCTTCCCGCCTTCGAAGCGAGGCCCGACGGTCCCGATACCGATCTCCTGCAGCGTGCGGAGATTCCTCTGGACCAACGGATTTTCGTACATCGAGGCGTGCATCGCAGGAGCGATGAGCACAGGCACCTTCGAACCGATGGCGATCGTCGCCATGGTCGTGACCGGGGTGTCGTCTATGCCGCAGGCCATCTTCGACAGCGTGTTGGCCGTGCATGGCGCTATGAGAAGTAGGTCAGCCTTGTCCGGCGTGTCCCCGAGAAGTGTGACGTGCTGCACCCTGCCGTCTATGTCGGTGGTGACGGGATTGCCGGTCGCGAACTCCATAGAGCAGGGCGTGATGATCTTGAGAGCTTCCTTGGACATGACCGCGTGGACCTCGGCCCCGTGGCGTATGAGCTCCCTGGCAAGCTCGACGCATTCGACGGCCGCTATGGATCCGGTGATGCCTAGGACGATCTTCCTGCCGCTGAGCCTGAGGCCCTTAGCACCTCTGATGCTCTGGGAAGGATGCATGGCACTCTCATTCATGCGCCTCATCTTAAAGATTCTGCCTGATACGGCTCAGAACGTCGATAAGGACGGCCTCTGACGTCCTAGAGGCGTCTATCCTGACGAACGAAGGGTCCATCGCCTCCACCCTCTGATAGTTCTCATCGACCTTGCGCAGGTAGTCCAGCTTCTCGAACTTGGACCTCCCGTTCCTGACGTTCAGCCTTTCGAGAGATACCTTCGGGTCGATGTGGAAGAAGAACGTGACGTCCGGGCGGAGGATTATCGCCTCGTTGATGGACCATAGCCACGACATCGGGTCGTCCAGCCTCCTCTCCAGCAGCGCCGTCTGATACGCCAGTGTCGAAGCGTAGTAGCGGTCGCATATGACGACCTTCCCCTCCTCGACCCAGCCCTTGATCTGGCGCGTGTGCTCGGCCCTGTCGGCCATGAACAGCAACGCCTCGGCCAGGTCGTCCGTGCCGATCTCATTGGCATTCCTGACGGCATCGCCAAGCCACGAACCTGAAGGTTCGGCCGTGAGCTCGCATTCCCTCCCTTCGGCGGTCAGCGTGTCGAAGACCTTCTTCGCCGCGGTGCTCTTCCCCGAGCCGTCGATCCCCTCGAAAACGATGAAGGCGCCCTTCCTGGCGTCTGCTGGGATCGCTGAGGAAATCGTCTCGCCGCGGAACTGGGCCTTGACGTTCATCCCTGAGGTCTATGTCATCAAAGGACAAAAAGTAAACGCTTCGTGACCTGGGGGCCGAAGACCGGAGGCCGAGACAAATGCTGGCACAGTTCACGCTGGTTTTATCTTCCTGGAGATGCCCTGCTTATACCCATGGGGCCGATGGTCCCGCGGACGTGAACCGATGTTGAGCAGGGAGGTCAGGACGAAGACGTTGCTTTTGACGGCGAAGGAGATCGACAAACTTCTGGACATGAAGGAGATCATCGGTGCCGTGGAGGGCGCCTTCAGATACAAAGGGCTCGGGAAGGTCGACATGCCGCCGAAGACATACCTCATCTTCGGGGCAAATGGAGACCTCAGGACGATGCCTTCGTACATACCGGACCTAGGGATCGCGGCCGTGAAGGTCGTCAACTCCCATCCCGACAACATGAAGAAGCACAACATGAGGGCAGTGATGGCCACGCTGACGCTCATAGACCCCGAGACAGGGGCGCCGCTGTCCTTCATGGACGCGACTCTGATCACTGGGATGAGGACCGGGGCTGCGAGCGCGGTCGCGTCGAAGTACCTGGCGAGGAAGGACCCGCGCGTGCTCGGCGTCGTCGGGGCTGGAAATCAGGCGAAGACGCAGATACTCGCGCTGATGACATATTACAACGGTTTCGAGACGATCCGCGTCTGCGACTACTATGCCGACAAGGCGAGGGAGCTGGTGCGGCATTACCGGGGGAAGTATGGGAAGGAAGATCTAGGCAGCATCGAGGCGGTGCCGACGCCCGAGGACGCCGTCCGTGGGGCGGACATCGTCGTCACCGCGACGCCGTCGAGGAAGCCGATAGTCATGGACGACTGGGTCGAGGACGGGATGCACTTCAACTGCATCGGAGCGGACGCGCCTGGAAAGCAGGAGCTGGACCCCGCACTGCTGAAGAGGTCGATGGTCGTCATAGACGATTGGGAGCAGGCCTCCCATTCAGGCGAGATAAACGTGCCGCTGAGCAACTTCCAGATAACCAGGGACGACGTGCGCGCCGAGATAGGGGAGATAGTCGCCGGCCTCAAGCCAGGCAGGGAGCACAGGAAGCAGATCACCGTGTTCTGTTCGACCGGTCTCGCCGTGCAGGACGCAGTCACAGCGAAGATCGTCTACGACAAGGCGCTCGAGATGAACATCGGCAAGCTGATACAG
>JAJFUT010000069.1 GCA_021372315.1 Methanobacteriota archaeon | reverse complement strand
CCACTGCTGTTGTCCTTGTTGCTGGTTCTGTGGGGTTTGTTGGGACCACTGTTGTTGTCCCTGCGGCGACTGTTGATATTGCGGATCGCCGCCTTGGTTCGGGTCTGTGCGCCTTCTCAATCTCATATCCATTCCTCGAATCTTATATGGATCGTTAGACCATGTGGAAATATAATGATATTGAGGATGGCATCCTGTCTGTTATCTAAACCACAGCAGATCATTCGTTCCAAAATCGCATTTTACCTCGGTGCCGGAGCGATATACCGCCCGGTACACCTTTGGAGAACGTGCTGGTCTGGAAGGAGGTATTGGTGATCTAAGGCGAATCGTCCGCATTCGTCAGGGGCCGTGGGAATCGTATGCATTTCACCCAATGCATTGTTCCATTACCCCACGACCCTAATTTTTCCATTACTGCGTCCGAGACCGACTACATCTTTCGATCGCTCAGGCGTCTTTTTTCATGGAGGGCCACTCGTCGATCTCAAGTTCGTAAATACCGATCTTGAACGCTCCGTACCTGAACTCGATCAACGGTCGTTCGAGCAAATAGTCCTTACCGTTTCCAAATGAATTCTGGTATGGGAACTTTCAATAATCCCTAACGAATTCCCTCCCTCAATCCGGTGCTTTGATGATCAACATCCTTTACATCGACGCGGACGAATCCTTGCTCCATCTTTGCAAGAAATACTTGGAGCGCTCGAGCGATCTCCACGTCGACACCGTCAGCTCCGTCCTGGAGGCGGAGAAGGTGCTCTCGAAGCAGAAGTACGATGCGATAATCTCGGACCTTTACCTTCCCTGGGTCAGCGGTCTCGAGTTCATCAAGAAGCTGAGGCTCAAGGGCGACCGAATGCCTTTCGTCCTCTTCACGGGGCGTGTGCAGGAGGACACGGTCGTCGAGGCGCTGAACTCAGACGTCAACTCGTTCCTGCTGAAGGGCAACAATCCGATATCCAAGTTCTCTGACCTGGAGCAGATGGTGCGCCAGGCCGTACATGACCGTTGGAGGGATGACGCGACGTCCCTGAAGACCAAGGCCTTCGACCGCGCGCTCGTCGCGAACGTCATGGTGGACATCCAAGATCGGGTTCTCGAGTTCAACTCGGAAGCGATGAAGATGTGGCGCATCTCCGACAGGTCGAAGCTGCTCGGTCACGACGTCAAGGAGCTTCTGGAGCATGGCGAGATCATCGATGTCATCAAGGCGTCGATCGACATACTCGGCCGCTGGGAAGGGGACTTCACGGCACACCGGCCGGACGGGTCGACGTTCACTGCATACGCTCACGTGAACAGCTTTCTGGACGCCGCAGGGGATCTTAATGGATATCATGTCACGCTCACCGATGTGACGAACAAGAAGAACGGAGATGAAGCGCTCAAGAAGAACGAGGAGAACCTCCGCCTGATCGCTGACAGCTCCGACGACTGGATAGCGCTCCTAGACTGCGCTGACGAGGTGATCTATTCCTCCCGAGCGATCAAGGACCTGACCGGTCTCAGCCCCGAAGAGGCGACAGGTCTCTGTATCGGCGAGCTTGTCCACAAGGACGACGCGACGAAGCTGACCGATCATCTCAGGGCGTTGCAGAGCAACCGTCCGCCGAAACCGCTTGAATGCCGCCTATTGAAGAAGGACGGGAGGCCGTTAAGGGTCGAGATGACGGGAAGAACGGTCAAGGGCGTGGACGGGGAGTTCCCGAGAACCCTTTTGATAACCCGCGACATAAGCTCTAGACCGAAGGCGGTAGCACAGTCGGCGGTTAGACCGAAGGCCGTCGACGTCAACGTGGTCGCGACGTCGGAGGACCTCGACCGGCTTATGGACGTGAAGGGCCACCTAGAGGTCGTCAAGGAAAGGGCGAAGGACCCCTGGCTCATGGACCGGTACACGTTGATGGGCACGCTCCTCGACGCGGTCATCGACAATGCCACGAGCATCATGGAGTTCCAGCAGATCGGGTCCAAGGAGGCGGAATGGCAGAGCGTTCACGACCTTCTCAGGGACATAGTCATCAGGATAGACCCCGACGACGTGCATGTCCAGGTCCTCGCCAAGAGGCTCGAGGTCCTCGCTGACCCGATGCTCGATCGCGTCTTCTTCAGCCTCATCGACAACACGATGAAGCACGGAGGCAAGGCCCACAAGATCTGGGTCACCTATGAGATAGTGGGCGACGATGCCAGGATAATATACGAGGACAACGGCATAGGTATATCGGAGGATAAAAAATCCGGCCTTTTCGATAGGAAGGGCGGGAAGCACGGATTGCCTTTGGCCAGCGCCGTGCTCGGAGCGACGGACATAAGGATTTCGGAGAACGGCATCCTGGGGAAGGGCGTCAGGTTCGAGATCCAGGTCCCGAAGAGAGCCTTCAGGCTCAGGGAGTGAGGTCCGATCGATCCATCGAGCGTCGCTCTTCGCTCGTCTCCAAGGCCGTCATCTTTCTAAAAATCGCTCAAGGGAACGAAAGCATAGTATGCTCATGCATCGTTCTCAAACGGCGACCGAAGGGGCGGCGGCATGGAAAAAGGTCGAAGTTGGTCCCGTCAGCCCCTTGATCGAGGTCGTAGGGGTGTCATCATCATGGCTGGTTCAGGTTCGTTCGGCAGGCTCACGGTATCGTCGATCGGAAGGAGATCGATCGTGGTCTTTATGATGGCCATGTTTCTGGTCGCATCGGTCCCGTTAATGTTCTCCGGAGGCGCAATGGGCGCTGTCCCGTCGGAGCCGCTCGGGCTCGAAGGCATCGCCGGGGATGGGCAGGTCACGTTGAACTGGACGGCGCCCGCATCGAACGGAGGTTCTCCGATAACCGGTTATCAGGTGCACAGAGGGAATGCCTCTGGCAACGAATCCCTCATAGCGAGCCTGGGCGACACGTTGGCCTATGTGGATGCTGACGTCGTCAACGGCCTTACTTACTGGTATTGCGTCACCGCGAACAACGCTGACGGAGAGAGCATGGCGTCCAACGAGATATTCTCAACGCCCATCGGCGTCCCCCTCGCGCCCTATGGCATCGATGCGGTCGCAGGCGATTCGTCGGTCGGACTGAACTGGACGGCACCTGTCTCGAACGGCGGCTCGAACATCACTGGCTACGCGATCTATCGAGGTCTTTCGGCTGGTAGCGCCGATCTGCTCGTCACCGTAGGCAACGTCACCGAGTTCGTAGACGCTGGCCTGGTGAACGGCGTGACCTATTGGTACAGCGTGTCCGCGGAGAGCTCGTACGGCCTCGGAACGAGGTCCTATGAGATCTCAGCGACGCCCGTCAAGGTGGCGGCATCGCCGATCGGTCTGAGCGCGGTGACCGGATCGAACAGCATTACGCTCAACTGGACGGCGCCGAGGGACATCGGTGGTTCGGCCATCATCAACTATACGGTCTACAGGGGGACCGAGGCCTGGAACCTTACGGTTCTAGTCGTCCTTTCGGACGTCCCGAACTATACCGACGCGAACGTCATCCCCGGGCGAACGTACTATTACATGGTAAGCGCGACGAACGGCGCGGGGGAGGGCACCAGGTCCGATCTCGTCCCGGCGTTGATCAGGACGGTCCCTTCGGCCGTGCTCGACCTGACCGCCATCGTCGTGGAGGGGTCCGTGAGACTTTCCTGGAGGGCTCCGGAGGACGACGGGGGATCTGCGATCGAGCATTATGTCGTCTATCGCGGGAATTCCGTCAATGATGAGACGGTATACAGGACGATCGGCGGAAGCACCTTGATCTTCACCGATACGAACGTTAACAACGGTCTGCGCTATTGGTACAGCATCAGGGCGAGCAACGCGATCGGTGCAGGCGAACGGTCGGAGGATGTGGCGGCAGTACCGATCACCGTCCCGTCGGTACCGACCGGTCTGACCGCATCGAGGAACGGTACGGCAGTGACGCTGAAATGGAACGCCCCGGGAAGCGACGGCGGCGCAGATATCAGCAACTACGCCATCTACCGCGGGTTCGAGGGCGGAGAGAAGACGATCATCGTGACGGTAGGGAACGTAAGGACTTACACAGACACGTCCGTGGAGCTCGGCGAGAACTACAGATATCACGTGACGGCGCTGAACGAAGCTGGTGAAGGCCTCGCGTCCAACGAGGTCTCGATCGTCCCGATCACCCCTCCCTCGGAACCGATCGGGCTGGTCGGAGTGGCCGGATCGGGCCAGGTCACGCTCAACTGGACCGCCCCCGAGGGATCTGGAGGTTCGAACATCTCGGCGTACAAGGTGTTCCGAGACGACGGGACGGGGGCCGTGAACATAGCGACGGTCGGATCGGTGCTGACCTACATCGACGAGGACGTTGCCGATGGACGGTCTTATTTGTATTATATCGTGGCAGTGAACAACAACGGGGCCGGGGACCTCTCCAACCCGATCATGGTCTCAATGGGCGGGGCCGCGGTGGTCGAGACAGAAGAGAGCGGCTACGACGTCTACCTGCTATCTGCCGCCGTGGTGCTGGCGGCCGCGCTCCTGGTCATGTCGTCGATGTATCTCCGGCAGAGGAGAACGTCGAAGTGATGGCGACCGACCAGGGACCATCAGAAGGCGCGGAGGGTCGCCGCGCCTACTTATTCTTCTTCCCTTTCAGCTTGAACCCGACGCCCTCGAAGTCGGCGATGAGCTCTCCGTTCGAGATTATCTCCACCTTGTAGGTGGACGTCCTGTCGTCCTCCGATACCTTCCTAGCGATGGCGACCATATCCCCCTTCGCGGGTTTCAGATATCTGATGCTGGCCGACATCGCGACCTCGGGATAGCGTCCCAGGTTCCCGATCAACGCGAACGCCTCGTCCGCAAGCGTGAATACCGCGCCACCGTGGCCGACCTTGAAGCCGTTCATGTTGCCCGCGAGGGGCATCTCAAGGCGGACCTCCTCCGCAGTGAGGAGGGTGACCTTCATATCGAACCTCCTCGCGTACTCGCAGTTGTTTATGGCATCGATCCTCGCCTCGATGTCCTCGGGGGGTTCCATTCCTGACATTCTTCGCTCCTTCAGCCGTGACCTAGGACGGCATGACCGTCGAGCGTCTTCATTCTTACGCCATCATTCCGAGAAATAGGGCTGTTCCTTGCCGTTCCTGAGCGGGTTCGCCGATATGAACGCCTGAAGCTTCTCATGGTAGAGCCTGGGGTTGATGATGTGCCCGGCCCCCTCGATGTTCTCAAGCCTGGACCCTTTGATGCCCTGGGACAGCTCCTCGCTGTATTGAGGCGGGACCATGATATCGTCCGTTCCGTGAAGGATGAGCGTAGGCATGGTGATCCTCTCGAGCATGGCAGATCCATCGAACCCGTCGAGCGCCTTCTTCTGCCTCGCGAAACCGTCTATGGAGTCGGCCGCGAACGTCAACGGCTCCTTCGGCCCCGGCAGCCTCTTCTCCCTGGCCTTGAACGAGGCCTCGGTCATGCAGAAAGCCTGCATCATCATGAAGAGCGATTCGTACCTTGCGCCTTCGCGCACCATGCGTATCATCGTGTCGATCGCATAGCTGGACCTTGCCGGCCTCCGAGTGTAGGTCGATATCAGCGTCAGGCATCCCACTCGGTCGGAATGCCGAGCGGCGAGATCCTGCGCGACGTTGCCGCCCATGGACCATCCGACGATGTGCGCCTTCTCTATGCCAAGGCCGTCCATCATCCCTGCGACGTCGTCTGCCAGGTCGCTCATCGAGAAATCGGAATCGGGTGACTCGGTGAGCCCGGCCCCCCTCGGGTCGAAACAGACCACCTTGAACTCCGGGGAGAGGAGAGGGACCAGTCCCTTCCAGAACGTGAGGTCTCCTCCAAGTCCAGTGATCAGAACCACCGGCTCTCCCTCGCCGTGCACATTGAAGTGCAGTTTGACCTGACCAATATCCATCTTTGGCATCGACTCAGGTCTTGGATATCTGCCACGGAGATATTGTTTTCGGTGCCAACAGGAAAGGTCCGCCTTCAGTCTATATATCGGATGAACGGCATCAATCCACGTGAGCGGAAGATGAACTGCGGAGGTTCTATGATGAATAAGCTGGCACACACCTATTCCATCATCGCCATCGACCCTGGGACGGGAGAGATGGGCGGAGCAGTGCAATCGCATTACTTCTCGGTCGGGACGGCGGTGCTGTGGGCCGAATCGGGGGTAGGCGTGGTCGCCACGCAGGCATCGGTCAACTTCTCGTACGGACCGAGGGGCCTGGAGATGATGAGGTCCGGACTGACGCCATCAGAGACCGTTTCGAAGCTGACCGGCGAGGACGAGAGCAGGGACATGAGGCAGCTGGCCGTGCTCTCGGCGGACGGAAAGGTCGAGACGTGGACGGGAAGGAAATGCATCAAGGACGCCGGACACGCCGTAGGGGAGGGATGCTCCGCCCAGGCGAACATGATGATCAACGATAAGGTATGGCCGGAGATGGTCAAGGCATTCGAGGCGGCGGAAGGGCCGCTCGCCGAACGGTTATTGGCTGCCCTTGACGCGGCAGAGGCAGCAGGCGGGGACATCAGGGGGAGGCAGTCGGCGGCGCTGCTGGTGGTCAAGATCGAAACGACCGGAAAGCTCTGGGAGGACCGGGCGGTCGATATCAGGGTGGACGATAGCCCCGAACCTCTGGCCGAGATGAGGCGGCTGCTCACCATCAAGAGGGCATATGACCACGCCGACAAGGGCGACCTCGAGATGGAGAGAGGCGATACGGCCAAGGCCCTGTTCCACTACTCCGCGGCAGAATCGATGGTGCCGGACAACGTCGAGATGATGTTCTGGCACGCCGTGACGCTGGCCAACAACGGCCATCACGACGACGCGAGGCACCTCTTCAGCCTGGTGTTCGATAAGGACGACAACTGGCGCGAGCTCGCGAGGCGCCTCGTACCTTCGGGGCTGTTGAAGGTGACGGACGATCAGCTCGAGAGGATAGTGAAGGTCAAGCCCCGCCAGTGCAGTATGAAATAACCGGAGCCCGATAGGAGAGCGGTAAGATGAAGGACTCTATGCTGGAGAGGAACGACATCGGCGTGCTCCAGGTGCTCCTGCGCGATTCCCGAGCATCCGAGCAGCAGATAGCCGAGATCGTGAACATCGCACCGAGAGGCGTCGAGGTGCGGACGGAGAACATGGTCGGAGAAGGCGTCATACGCTCCATGACCACCAAGCCCAGCCTCGCCTCCCTGGGAGCGAGGAGCGTCCTCATATTCGGCAAGAGCCGGCTCAGGTCGGTCGAGGAGGCGATATCACAGCTAGGCGGTAACGAATCGATCGCTTGGATAGCGCATTCGACGGGCGGAAGGTTCTACGTCGCGCTACATCTGAAGAAGGGCGAGGACATCGATTCCGCCGTCAGAACGGTCGAACGCGACGCGATGATGCTCCGCCCGACCGCGGCGACGAGGGACCTCTTCGACCTCACAGGCCCCTATCGATATTCCTCTTTGGACTGGAGGGTGATCTATTCGCTCAAGGACGACCCCCGGAAGGACATGCACGATCTGGCGATCGAGCTAGGCGTCGCAGAGGCGAAGGTCGTCGATCGATTCGAGAAGATGGTCATGAACGGCGTCCTGGATTTCTCGATAGACCTCGACATGAACTCGGTATCGAACCTGCTGTGCATGTTCCATGTCGAGAGCCTGCATCCTGAAGGCACAGAGTCCGCCGTCGAGGGGATCATGACGAAGCATTCTCCGAACATCCTCTTCTTCAACACGTATTCGAACATGCGGCACATGCTGACGGCCATGGCCATCGTGGACGATTTCGAGGAGGTCAAGGCCATCGTCCGGTCGCTCCAGGAGAGGGAGGAGTTCGCCTACATCGAGGCGGACCCGATAATCTCGTCGACCCTGCTGAAGACCTGGCGCGACAAGCTGATCATGAAGAAGGGAGATCCCTACCTGAGAAAATGAGTTTTAAAAGGTTTGGGATCAGGCGTCGGGCCAGAGCCTTACCGACTCTTCCCTGAGCTTGAACTTCATGATCTTCCCGCTGGCGGTGAGCGGGAACTCGCTGACGAACGCCACGTACTTCGGGACCTTGTACCAGGCGATCTTTCCGCGGCAATGGTCCTGGACGTCCTCCTCTGTCAGCTTCGCGCCCTGCTTGAGCATGATGAAGGCCGCGCATTGCTCGCCGTACTTCTTGCTTGGAACGCCGACCACCTGGACATCTTGGACCCCTTCGATATGATAGATGAAGTCCTCGACCTCCTTCGGGTAGATGTTCTCGCCGCCCCTGATGATCATGTCCTTCAGGCGGCCGGTGACGGAGAAATATCCGTCCTTATCCCTCATCCCTATGTCACCGGAGTGAAGCCAGCCTTCCTTGTCGATCGCCTTGGCGGTCTCTTCGGGCATCTTGTAGTAGCCTTTCATGACGTTGTGCCCGCGGCAGCAGATCTCGCCATTCTCATAGTCCTTGCAGAACTCTCCGGTCTCCGGGTCTATGATAGCGACCTCGATGCCTGGGTAAGGCTTGCCGACAGTTGAGCACTTCCTGCCCATGTCCTGCTCGTCGTACCTCGTCTGCGTCATTCCCGGAGAGGTCTCCGTCAGCCCGAAGACGTTGGTGACCTCCCTCATGTTCATCTTCTTGACGCAATCCTGCATCGATTTGACGGGACAGGGAGAGCCTGCCATGATCCCGGTCCTCAGCGTCGAGAAATCGAACTTGTCGAACAGCTTGTGCTCCAGTATCGCTATGAACATCGTCGGGACGCCGTACATGGCCGTGCAGCGTTCCTTCTCGATCGACGTCATGACGTTCACGGGGTCGTACCTCTCGAGGATGACCATAGCGCAGCCGTGGTTCAGGGAGGCCATGACGCCCAACGAGCACCCGAAGCAATGGAAGAGCGGGACCGGGATGCAGATGCGGTCCTTCTCGGTGAAGTTCTGATTCGCCCCGGTCCAGTATCCGTTGTTGGTCAGGTTGTGATGCGTGAGCATGACGCCTTTGGGGAAGCCCGTCGTCCCCGAAGTGTACTGCATGTTGACCACATCGTAGCAGCTCAGCGACCTCTGCCTCTCCTCGTATTCCTCCCTGGAGGTCTGGACGCTCAACGCCAGTACCTCGTTCCAGGAGTACATCCCGCGATGCTTCTCGGGCCCCAGGAAGAAGACGCGCTTCAGGCAGGGGAACTTGGCCGAGCGGAACGACTCTCTAGGCTGTTCCTTCAGCTCGGGCACCAATCGGTACAGCGTGTCCAGGTAGTCCGTGTCGCGATAGCCGTCGATGAGGAAGATGTTCTCGCAGTCTGACTGCTTCAGCAGATACTCGATCTCGGAGATCTTGTAGTTGATGTTGATCGTGAGGAGCGTCGCGCCGATCTTCGCCGTTGCGAGCTGCAGCGTCACCCAGTGAGGGACGTTGGTCGCCCAGATCGCGACCTTCTCGCCTCTCTTGACGCCGAGGGACATGAGCCCTCTGGCAACCTTATCGACGGTATCTGAGAACTCCCTCCAGGTCTGCCGATATTCCCGGTCGGCATAGACGACCGCGTCGTTGCCGGGATACTTCGCGACGGTCTCGTCCAGGAGCTGTCCCAGCGTAGCCTCTCTTGTGATCTCGTTCCTTGGCAATGGACCCACCTCAGAACGGCATGTAGATGACCGCGTAGATCTCCGCCCTGTCCTCGCCCGCTGCGCCCAGGAAGTGCGGGACGACGGAGTTGTAGTACATCGAGTCCCCCGCCTTCAGCCGGAACTTCTCCTTCCCGTAGATGAGCTCGACCTCCCCGGCCATGACTATCACGAACTCCTCGCCCTCATGGGACGTGAGCGTCCTGTCCGCGGTCGGATCGACGACGATGAAGAAGGGCTCCATGTGCCTGTCGGGCTTCCCCTTGGACAGCGGGAAGTAATGGTAATGCTCGGACGTCTCGTTGCTCAGGGACGACGACTCCTCCGTCATCTCGCAGGACCTCACGATGAGCGGCTCGTCGACCATCTGGTCGTCCATGAAGGTCCCCAGCCTCTGCCCGAGCGCCCTGGCGATCTTGACCATCGTTCCGATCGGGGGGCATGTGCCGCCCTGCTCTATCCTGGACATGATCCCCGCATCGATGCCCGTGTTCTTCGCCAGGTCATCTATGCTCATGCCCAGCCTTTCCCTGTACGTCCTTATCCGCGTCCCGATCAGATCAGAAGAAGCCAATCCCTGTTCCCTCCACAGCTCGCTCTATCAAAAATGGCCTAGCCGCAGTGTGCCACGCCATTGCATGACATTTTAGCTACCTAATCCGCAGTCACTTTAAGAAATTTGCCTCATCAGGACCGCGAAAAGATGTGGAAATATGGAGGGATGGGTCGTGCCCATCTCCCCCTTGCGGTCACTTCAGGTTTGCCAGC
>JAJFUT010000054.1 GCA_021372315.1 Methanobacteriota archaeon | reverse complement strand
CGCCATGGAGGTCTTGATGGCCTTCACAGGCATGAGAAGGGAAGAGGTCAGGGAGCTTCGCAACTCGGACCTGGAGAACAATCTCGTCAGGATCCTGGGAAAGAGGAAGAAAGAAAGGAAGGTCCCTCTGACGCCAGAGTTCTGGGAGGCGATGAAGCCGTACCTGGACTGGAAGACAGAGCAGAGATCGAGCTCCGATCATTTCGTTTTGCACAAAGACGCGAACCGGCCGAAGTTGCCGGCACGTCCCTACGCGTTGTCTTCGATCTCTCAAGCAGTGACCATTCACGGCTTGGAGCTCGGACTAGACATATCGCCGCATACGCTCCGGAGGACGTTCGGCCGAAGGCTATGGAAGAACGGCTGTCCGATAGAGATGGTGAAGGAGCTGCTAGGGCACAGCAGCGTGCAGACTACGATCCTCTACCTCGGAATAAATCAGTACGATATCGAGGATGCGGCCCAATACATCCCGAGGTACAGAAAATGACGAAAAGTGTACCGGCGACGGCTCAGCCAGTCAAAGTGAACGAATATACGATAATAAATAATTTAATGCTCGTTAATCACCCCGAAACTATGACATCGAACGCATCCATCTGCTTTGAACATGACGTCTGGCTCATGTTGACGATGCAGATACTCCGCGGCATTCTACGAAGTTCGAAGCCCCGTCGCGGAACGGCGAAAATTAGATTTAGATACTTGGACGAGCAGTTTAGGGCGTAGGGAAGGCGACCCATATGGATAAAGGCACATGCGCTGAGGCATTGAGATCGGTGAGGGAGAAGAGACCGCTGGTGCATCATATCACGAACTATGTCACCGTCAACGATTGCGCGAACGCCACCCTGTGCATAGGCGGGTCACCTGTCATGGCCGATGCACCGGAAGAGGTGGAGCAGATGGTCTCGCTCGCAGGCGCATTGGTGCTTAACATCGGCACGCTCAACGTGCAGCAGATCGGATCGATGATCATCGCCGGCAGGGAGGCTAACAGACGTGGGATACCGATAATAATGGACCCTGTGGGCGCCGGCGCCACGGCCATGAGGACCGAGGCTGCATGCAGGTTGCTCAAGGAGCTGCATGTAAGCGTTCTGAAGGGGAACGGTGGGGAGATAGGTGTGCTGGCCGGTACTGGAGGCATCGTGAGGGGGGTCGATTCCGAAGGGATGAGCGGCGACCCCGCCTCGATCGTGAAGGAATTGGCCGGATCTATGAAGATAATCGTCGCGATGAGCGGGGCGAGGGACCTGGTGAGCGATGGACGCAGGACGTTCGCCATCGACAACGGGGACTCGATGATGGGGAGGATATCCGGCACCGGGTGCATGGCCACATCGGTCGTGGGGGCGTTCTCCGCAGCGCACAAGGACCCGCTGGAGGCCGTGGTCGGCGCGTTCGTAGCATTCGGCATCGCCGGAGAGAGGGCGGCGCTCAAGGCGAACGGCCCAGGAACGTTCAAGCCGGCGCTGTTCGACGCGATGGCGGCGCTGACCCCGGAGGGGGTCCTCGAGCATGCCAGGCTGTCGGAGGTCTGAACGTGCGCTACGATCTCTATGTCGTGACCGACAGGGCTCTGGCGAACGGGCTCGCTCACGCCGAGATAGCCCGCAGAGCGGTGATGGGCGGGGCGAACGTCATCCAGCTTCGTGACAAGCACCTCTCGCCCAGAGAGCTTTACCTTACGGCGCTCGAGGTAAGACTGGTGACCAGGGAGAACAACGCCGCGTTCATCGTCAATGACGAACTCGACGTCGCGCTGGCCGCTAAGGCCGACGGCGTTCATCTCGGGCAGGACGACCTTCCGATCGAGGCGGCCCGCCGCATCGTTCCAGATGATTTCATCATCGGCATCTCGGTAAGCAGCGCCGTCCAGGCGTTGAAGGCGCAGGAGGGGGGCGCCGACTACGTCGCCCTCAGCCCCGTGTTCGACACCGCCTCGAAGAACGACGCCGGCGCTGGCCGGGGGCTCGAAGCGCTCAAGGAGATAAGGAAGGCCGTCACGATACCGGTCATAGCGATCGGAGGCGTCGACAAGAAGAACGTCCCTTCCATAATCGAAGCGGGGGCGGACGGCGTGGCCGTGATATCCGCGGTGGTCGGGCAGAAGGACATCGAGGTAGCCGCCCGTGAGCTGAAGGCCATCATAACGAAGGCGAAGGGCCGCCGTTAGGCGGTATCGTCGTGGAAGTGTGTCCTCTCGTAGAACTCCTGGATCTCCCATTCCTTCTGCCTGTCGTCCAGCGTCTCCCTCAGCGTCAGGCCCATCTCTCTGATGTGCTCGTTCATCGTCCGCCTGGCGTCCCTTGGGCCTATGAAGTCAGTTATCGCTATCTCCCTTCCGCGGCTTTTCGTCCTGACAAGGGCGACGATGTCCGTCCCGTCGAAGATCGCATGGAAGGGCATGTTCACGCCGAACTTCGCCTTGATCCTTGGCATCATGTAATGCATGAGGGTGTCGTCCGGGCTGAGGACGAACCGGCGCTCGAACTCCATCTTGCCAAGCTTCGCGACGTCGTCGGCAAGTATCCAGTGTAGGGAATCGTCCCCCTTCAGCAGGAATCCTTTGGTGAGGAACTTGTCGTCCTCGAGCTCTGAAAGGAGCTCCCTGATCGTCCTCATGCCCGTCCCGAGCCTCATGAACCTTGCCAGCTCCTCGGCCGTGAACGTCCCGTAGTTGCGGAACATGAGCTTGATGACCTTCTTCCTCGCCTCGCGCTGGTCCATGACGATGTCGGGCACGACCCTGATCTTGCCGGAGCGGTCCTGGTATATCGCCGTCGAGTCGAAAAGAGCCTTCAGCCCGTCGAACGTCGACCGGCGTCCCATCGGAGACAGGTCGTACAGCGCCCGCCTGGAGACAGGCCCCTCCCTCTCGAGCACCCTCAGCACGGTGTCGACCTCCTTGTCGTCCTCGGGGACGCCCTTCGCCTTGCGGAAGAGCTTCGCGTGGTCCGTCGTCGTGTAGGTGACGTAATCGGGAATGCCGAACACCTTGATGAGCGTGCCCTGCTCGTAGAGCTTCTTCAGCGGCCATTTGTTCACGCATCTCTGCCAAGCGTGGGTGTCCGACCTGAAGCCGCCGGTGAATCGTATCCCGGCCACCGGGTCGTTGAACCGGTCGTCGGGATCAAGCCTCTGCTTCTTGAGAACGTATGAGATCAGACTCTTGTCGTCGTACTGCTTCGGGACCATCCTTCCCTTGGCGTACATGCCCTCGAGGCGCACGAAACCGTGCTCCTGCATGACCTTGTGAACGCCGTCGTCCAGGTCGCCGATCGAATGGTCGAGGACCTCCTTGATCCTGATGACGTCGTAACCGAGCCCCTTGTAGAAGGACATGAGACGGTCGACCGCATCGAGCACCTCGGGGAGCAGCGCCGGCTCGTCTAGGTCCAGCGACCTGAGCTCGACGCACCCGCTCATCTCCCACTTCTCCGTCGCCCCGACGAGGCGGCCGTTGTAGAGGATCGGGAATATCCAGCCGTCTCCGAACCTCGAGGAGATGTCAGCCCACATCGGCTGCACCTCCGGGTCGTTGAGAGACACGATCGTCGCGCCCTCATCGACCGGCCTGTGAGCGTCGAGGGCGGCCTTCTCGTCCTCGAACATGACCATCTCGCTCCTGTGGTCGCCGACGATGACCCTCGTCAGCGGGAGCGAGGAGACGATGTCCTCCACATCCCCGTATGAGAAATCGGTGACGACCTTGATCGAGAAAAGCGACACCGGGCCATACGCTCGGACGAACCTCTCGACTATCTTCCTCCTCGGGTCCTCGGAAGGCTTGCCAGGGTCGTAAGCTATGTAGAAGTTCTCCCTTGACCAGTCCTCCCCGTCCTCGTACCTCCTGATGATGTACATGCCGCGGTCGAGGCGGTCGATGCTCTCCTTCACCTCGTCCTTGCCCAGGCTCGTCATGGAAACGACCTGGCGCATGCTCAGGCCGGTGTTCTGCCTTATGAGCGCGAGTATCTGCTCGTCGAGGAAGGTGATCGGATTGGCCCTGAACGCGGCGACGTGATCGGGGGCGTCCTCCGCCAGTACGTAACGTACCCTTCCGCGCATGAAGCGGCCCAGGAGCAGCTTGCCCTCCGTCCGCATCTTCGTCCAGTCATCCAGCTTGAACCCCGGAACGCGGCGGTGCACGTCGAGCAGCATGCCGACCTGGCCAAGGTACCTGACGCAGTCCTCGATCGAATCGAACGGCCCGTTCAGCTTCTGCCTGCGGTAGGAATCGATCGTCCTCGAATCGTAGATCTCCTTGCCAGCGCTCCTGAGCCGGAGGTGGTCCCTCTTGAGCATGTACTGGACCTGGTCCGAGATGATGAAACGGCCTTCGGCGGCGATGTCCTCCTCGACCAGGGCGGTGAGGCTGTGCTTCGCCTCCTCCTCCGTGATCCCCAACGCGAACGCCGTCTCCTCGACCGTGACGGGCGCGAAGCAGTTCAGGTGCCTCGCGATGATCTTGTCGAGCGAGGACTGATGGTCCCTGCGCTCGATCTTGCCCTGGGCCGCAAAACGCCATTTGCCGCCTTCGAACGACGTCCTCTTCACCAGGAACGCCGACTCGAGGTTCCTTAGCGCCCTGAGCGCCTTCGCGTGCTCGACGCCGGCCTGGCCCTCCAGCTCCGCCATCGTGCGCTCCTTGGCGAGCAGCTCGAGAATCTTCCTCTCGAGCTCGTCCGGCGCCTTACCGCTAGCCAGCGCGGCAGCGTATTCGGGCAGCTCGTCCGATGCTATGAACTGCGCGTCGTCCAACATGATCGAGCTTATCTTGCCTTCGGCCAGAAGCTCGGACGCCCACGCATCCACCTGCTCCCTCGGCACCGTGGCATAGGGATAGACGTTCCTGCCCTTCTCCTTGAATATGTGCAACGGCCCGGTGCGTTCCAGCATCTCGAGGAGGGACTCCTTGCTGTCGATCTTCCCGGCCTTCGCCCGGAAGTGCGCGTTGACCACGTCAGCGTCGAACTCGAAGGACCTCATGTCGGCGCCAAGGACCTTCGACAGCACGCGGCGGTGCAGCTCCCTCAGCAGGGAGCTCCTGTCCTCCATGAGCACGATGTCGCTGATGCCGGCGAGCACGACGTTATGCGCGAAGGGGGACGGCGTCGGGGAGTACTCTATGTAGTCCAGCTTGACGCTGCCGTCCTCGAGCCCCTTCAGCACGACCTCGGCGTTCTGGATGTCCATGACGTCCTCGAGCACCTCGCGGTACGTCTCCTCTATGACCGGAGCGTCCTTGGCCTCGGCGAGATGGTCCAGCAGGAACGACGAGCGGACCTGCTGCCTGTTTATGGATACCTCCCTTCCCTTGTAATTGCGGAGGATCATGAAGCTCCTGGCCGCGGTATGGCGGAACCTCTGCTTGAAAAGCTCCGAGTCCTTTACGGCCCGGCGGAGTATGTCGTCGAGGTCCGATGAGCGGACCATGCCGTCGAACATCGACAGCTCGACCTTCCTAGGTATGGTGAGCATGAACGCATCGTCGACGACGGACACGGAGACGTTGCATCCGAGCCTGGCGGTCACCTGGAACGCGTACGCTCTTGACAGGGCGTCGTTCACCCTCCTCCCGAAGGGGAAATGGAACACGACGTTGCTGTTGCCCGAATTGTCCGTGTACCCCTCGATGATGAGCGTCTTATCGTCCGGGACCTTCGCCGTGGTGCTCTGCTCCCGAACGTAGCTGAGGATGGACCTAGCCGAGCCCGCGTCGATGTCGAAGTCGTGGCTGAGCCATTCGATGTTCTCGGCCTCTTCCTTTCCAAGCCTGCCGGCCATCTCACCGCGGAACTTGGCGATCTCCATGCTGAGGTCGAAGCTCCTCGGGAGCATCTCGCCTGTCCAGGTCGGCACCGTCGGCTTGCGGCCCTGGGCGTTCCTCACGAAGGCCTTCATCCCCTTTGCCCTTACGAACTCGTAGGACTTTCCCCCTAGGACGAAGACGTCCCTCGTTGCCAGCCGCTCGACGAACTTCTCGGAGAGGTCGCCGATCATCGCTCCCTTCTCGGTGAACACCTTGTAGTTCGCCTCCTCAGGTATCGTTCCGAGGTTGAGGAAGTAGATCATCCTCGCGCCCTTCTTCCTTCCGAAGACGCCCTCCTCCTCGTCGAGCCATATCTTCGAATAGACCCCTTCGTAAGAGTCCTTCGAGCCCAGGTAGCGGAGGACGTGCATGAACGTCTCCCTCTTGAGCCTGTGGAAGCTGTGCGAGCGCCTGACCATCTCGAACGCCTCGTCGATGTTCCAACGCTTCTCGATCGACATTCCGACGACGCTCTGCGCGAGCACGTCCAAGCAGTTCTCCGGTATCGTCACCCTGTCGATGTTGCGCTGGTGCGCGGCCCTGCACAGCACGGCGCATTCGACCAGGTCGTCGAGCTCGAAGACCATCATCCTCCCCTTCGGCGTCTTGAGGTGCGTATGGCCGCTGCGCCCTATGCGCTGCAGCCCCTTCGCGACGGACTTGGGCGAGCCCATCTGGATGACGAGGTCTACCGACCCGATGTCTATGCCAAGCTCCAGCGACGTCGAGGACACGACGCACTTGAGCTCTCCGTTCTTGAGCCTCGCCTCGACATCGAGCCTCGTCTCCTTCGACAGGGAGCCGTGATGCGCCTCTATGCTCTCGACGCCCCTTTCCTTGAGCTTGTAGACGACGCTCTCCGTCCCTGTCCTGGTGTTCGTGAACACCAGCGTCGTCTGGTGGGCGTCGATCATCTCCTTCAGATGGTCATACATCTTCGAGTTGACGATCTCGTAGGGCAGCGTCGTTATGTCCTCTGTCGGGCAGATCACCTTGAGATCGAGGTTGCGCTTCGTCTTCACCTCGAGGACGTTGACGTCCCTCATCTCCCCGTTCTCGTACCCGACGAGGTACGAGGCGATCGATTCGATCGGGGCCAGCGTTGCGGACAGACCGATCCTGGTGATCTTCTTGGAACACAGCGCCTGCAGCCGTTCCACCGTCAGCGAAAGGTGCGCCCCTCGCTTCGCATCGCATATCTCGTGGATCTCGTCGATGATGAGATACTCGACGTCCGCGAACTTCTCCCTGAACTTAGGGGCCGCAAGTACCATCGCCAGCGATTCGGGCGTCGTGATGAAGATGTGCGGCGGGGAGCGGAGCTGCTTCTGCCTTTCTGACTGGGACGTGTCGCCAGAACGCACGCCGACGCGTATCTTCGGCCAATCGTACCCCTTCTCCTTGGCCAGGGCGTTCATCTCCCTGAGCGGTTCCTCGAGGTTCTTGTTGATGTCGTTGGCCAATGCCTTCAGTGGGGAGATGTACACCGCGTAGATGCGGTCCTCCAGCTTCCCCTCCTTGGAGTACTTGAAGAGCTCGTTGATGATCGAAAGGAACGCCGTGAGCGTCTTTCCCGAGCCGGTCGGCGACGACACGAGTATGTTCTTCCTATCGTGGATGACCGGCACCGCGTACGACTGGGGCTCGGTGAGTTCGCTGAACTTTGACCCGAAATACTCGGCGATAAGGGGGTCCATCATGTCCATGACCTCCTTCTTCGTGGCCCTTCTCGTTACCCTTTCCAACATGTGATGCGTACCTCGGAAAAACGATTCCTATCCCCTATACGGATATTATTATTTTGCCGAGGGTAGGACGAAGATCGCGAAGTTTTCTTATCGGGATATGACCGACACCGAACGTCCTTCCGCAGGGATTAGCTGGACAAGTTTTAAACCTGTGAGAGCGCATCCTCTACAGATATGAGAAGAGTCCTGGCATTGTTCGCGGCAACGATCATGTTGCTGTGCATTTTCCCATTGCCGGCGGAGGCCGCGGAACCGTTGGACCAGGACACTCTTTTTGGGACCGTGTTCGGCGACGACGGGACGCCTATGAGGAACGTCACAATAGAGGCGAGGAACGTAACCTCTGGCATGACATATATCGCCAGGTCCAACGAGACCGGCGTCTACGAGCTTGAGGTGCCATACGGGTCCTACAATATCTCGGCGTCGTACCAGAACTACTCGGCCAACAGGACTTACGTCAACATCTCGGTGCCATTGGCCCTTGGACCTTACAACTTCACCATGACCGAGGTCCTAGGGACGGTCTCTGGATATGTGACGGACGATGATGTCCCTGTCTTCAATGTCGTCATAACGATATCGAACGAGATGTACAACTACACCGGGACCTCGGTGCAGCCTTTCGGCCGCTATGAGATAACAGGCATCCAGCCCGGCATATATGTGGCCTACGCAGAGAAACGGGGATATGACCAAAGTAACTACCTGGCTCCGATCGTGGTTGCGAGAGGGTCTGCCGTCTCGATCAACTTCACCCTGGAGGAGCAGCCGGCCTCCCTCGTCGGCACCATCGATATGGACAACAACGACCCCTTGGACGAGGTCAAGGTCACCTTGAGCTCGAACGACGGGATAGCGACGATGTACACGTTCACCGATTCCAACGGCAACTACTCGTTCACTGGCCTATCGGCGGGCACCTACACCGTGACGTTCGAGAAGGACGGGTTCGAAACCGAGACCAGGACGATGACCTTCGATCCTTACGATGACAGGAGGATCGACCTCACGCTCACCAGGGTCGAGGTCGAAGGGGCGGAGGTGCTTTTCGGATACGACCTCGCGCACTCGCTGATGATCATCGCTCTCGGGGTCGGGATCGCCATCGTCCTGCTCGGCGTCATAATCAACTTCATCACGAACAAGAAGCCCGAACTGCTGTCGCAGATGGAGAAGGACGACGAGAAGAAAGAGGATTAGAGGCTTTCTTTCAGCCTCTTGACGTTGGCATCGACCCTCTTCCCGACATCGTCGTACATAGAGCGACCCTCGGTATCGATGGCCACGATCAGAGGGCCAAGATCATCCAGCTCCAGTTCCCAGACCGCCTCGGGCATGCCCAGGTCGAGCCAGTGCACACCGGCCACTCCCCTTATGCCCTTGGCCGCGACGACCGCCGCGCCGCCGGTGAATGCCAGATAGACGCATCCGAAACGCTTGCACGCCCCGATCGTCCCCGCCGACATCCCGCCCTTGCCAATAATGGCCCTGGGCCGGAACCTTTCTATGAACTCAGGCTCGAGATCGTTCATCCTCGAACTGGTGGTCGGACCTGCCGCCACGACCTTCCATCCTTCCCCGTCCTTCTCGACGATGGGGCCGCAATGGTATACGGCCATGTCCTTCAGTTCGAAAGGGAGGGGCTCTCCTCGGCGGGACATGTCCAGCGCCCTCATGTGCGCCTCGTCCCTGGCGGTGAACGCCCTTCCGCTGAGGGTAGCTCCGTCTCCGACGCGCAGCGAGCGGACGTCCTTATCTGATAGGGGCGTGACCAACCTCATTGGAACCCCTCCGTCCTGAACCTGACCCTGTCATCTGGATAGATGCGTGCGGACGCCCTCCTGGCCGCCCAGCACTGGATGTTCACGGCGACTGGCAGGGACGCGGTGTGGCAGTCCGCCTTCTCGATCATTACCCCAAGCGTGGTCGTCCTTCCACCAAGCCCCATGGGCCCTATGCCCGTGGCGTTCAGCATCTCCTTGAGCTCCCTCTCGAGCTTGGCGACGTCCGGGTCGTCGCTGCTCCTGCCCAACGGCCTTATTATCGCCTTCTTCGCGAGCAACATGGCCGAATCGGCGGTCCCGCCTATGCCGACCCCGACGATGGACGGGGGGCATGGCCTCCCTCCGGCCGACACGACGGCATCTATGACCGTCTCCTTTATCCCCTTGGTCCCGCTGGTCGGGTTCAGCATCCTGAGGACGCTCATGTTCTCCGAGCCCGCGCCCTTGGGCATGAAGGTGATCTCGACGAAGTCGCCCTTGGCCTGCTCGTAGTGGATGTTCGGCATCCCTGCGCCTATGTTCGTGCCGGTGTTGTGCCTCGATATCGGGTCCACGACGTTCGGCCTCAGAGGTATCTCCTTCGTCGCCCTGGCCACCCCGTTCATGATGCCCTCCTCGATCTCGTGCGAACACTCGCCGGACACGAAGAAGATCGGGACGCCCGTGTCCTGGCACATAGGAACGTCGGCCGATTCGGCCTTCTCGACGTTGTCTATGATCGTCCTGAGCTGCACCCTCGCCACCTCTTCGGTCTCGAGCTGCAACGCCTTGTGAAGCCCTGCGATGACGTCCTCGGGCAGGGTGGTCACTGCCGTACGCATCAGCCTGACCACCGTCTCCTCCACCAGCTCAGCCCTGTCCATGAAGAGGCCATACGCCCTTGGGGCTGATATTTCTTTGTTCTGTGCGCAAATGTGTTCAAATTGTCCTGATCGTGTCATGCTTGGGCGTTCAAGGGTCATTTTATAAATATACCGGTTTTTTATGTGCTCCCCAGGGAAAATAATGACAGAACCTATCGTCATTGAGGGGCTCGTCAAGACCTACAAGGGCGGCTTCAGGGCCGTTGACAATCTCAGTCTGACGGTCCCTAGGAAGGGGTTCGTCGGCTTCCTCGGACCTAACGGCGCCGGCAAGACGACGACCATCAAGATGGCCACCAACATGCTCACTGTGACCAGCGGGCACATTTACATCAACGGCGTGGATGCGGTCGAGCAGCCGAAGAAGGCCCTCGCCGAGATCGGGGCCGTCGTCGAGACCCCGGAGTTCTATCCGTACCTGACGCCGATGGAGACGCTGGAGTACCTTGGGAAGCTCAGGGGAATGAGCAGCGCGGACATCAAGCGGAGGTCCAAGGACGTCATCGAGCTCGTCAAGATGGAGGAGTTCAAGGACAAGCGCATCGGGCAGTTCTCCAAGGGGATGAAGCAGCGCATCGCGATCGCTCAGGCGGTCCTGCATGAGCCGAGCATCATCATCCTGGACGAGCCTACGTCCGGATTGGACCCGAGGGGCATGTTCGAGGTCCGTCAGATCCTGAACGATCTGAAGAAGGCGGACTTCACCGTCTTCATGAGCTCGCATATGCTGAACGAGGTGCAGGAGGTCTGCACGCACGCTTACCTCATCAACAGGGGGAGGCTCGTCAAGTCCGGACTTGTGTCGGACCTCATCAACGAGACGAAGGCGAAGAAGATCGAGGTCAGGGTCTCCAACCCGATCGGCCCCGAGATGACCGCGACGCTGGCGAACACCTTGAACCTCAAAGGACTGTTCGTGAACGGGCCGTACCAGTTCACGTTCGACGTCATCGGAGGGGACGAGGAGCAGGCAAAGGCGCTTCTCGACCTCCAGGCGGCAGGATTGAACATCGTGTCGTTCAAGGAATCTGGAGTGGCCCTAGAGACCTTCTACATGTCGCTCATAGCGGAGACGAGGTGATCTAAGATGACGGAAATTTCGGACACATCGGTCAGAGCGAACATGGAGTTGCCATCCGATATCGCTCAGATACTCACCGTCGCGAAGTACGACGCGTTCAAGCACCTGCGCAGCAAGAGATTGCTGGGCATAGTGGCGATCATCGCCATACTCGTCATCGTCAACATGGTGCTGCCGCCCGCGCTGGGCGAGGACTACGCCGACACTGCGACGGGATTCGCTTCGGGCTTCACCGGAATGCTTCCTACGCTCATCGTGATCATCGCGACGCTGTTCGCGGGCGATGCTATAGTCTCTGAGTTCCAGGGAAGGACAGGCTATCTGCTGTTCCCCAACCCCGTGAAGAGGTCGTCGCTGTACGCAGGGAAGATCCTCTCGGCGATCGGACTGGGCATGCTGCTCGTGGCGTTATACTACGCGGTCACGTTCGCACTGACGTTCGCCATCACTGGGGAGACGACGGTATTGCTGGTCTGGTCCATGCTGTTGGCCTTCATCTACACGGCCGCGGCCATCTCCATCGGGTTCATGATCAGCTCCTTCATGAAAGGGTCGACCGGAGCGCTCATATTGACGTTCGCTCTGTTGTTCATGATCCTCCCGATGGTCTCTGGCATCATGTCGGTGACGGATTTCAAACCGGACTTCGAGCTCACGTTCCAATCGGGCGCGATATCGTACATGCTCGAGGACCCCTACCCGGTCGACCTGAAGGATACGATCGATACGGGGGACGGAGCTGGGTCTTTGACGGTCTGGCATTACTATCCGGAGCCGTGGCTGGCGGCCGGAGTGATGTCATTGTACGCCATCGCCGGAGCCGTTCTGGGCTACATCGGGTTCAGAAGGCGCGAGATGGTCTCCTGAAAACCTTTTAAAAAATCTCTTATTTTTTTCTGATTTTTGAAAAAGATAGAGGAACTGGCCGATGCCGGCTCACTTCGGGATTATGTACAGCTCTTCCTCGTAGATGAAGATCCTGACCGTCTCGCCCTTGACCTTGAACTTCTGGGGCTTGCGCAGCTCGACCGGCTTGAAGTTGGTGGGGTGCATGATCTGCACCTCCTTGTCGGTCTCGAGCAGCACGATGGCGTCGAGCATGTCCTCGCTGCGGCCGATGACGTTCGCATCGATCAGGTCGGTGTGGCTGTAGTTGACCGCATCGCCTGTCTTCATGTCCGTCAGCCTGACGTTCGTCGTCCTCATCGGCCCGACCAGGAACATCTTCTTCTTGTAGAGAAGGACGTCGCCGAAACGGTACGCTGGAAGCCTGACGAGGTAGGTGACCCTGTAAACGTCCCTGCCCTCCTTCTGCGTGACGAGCTTGGACGTGTCCTTGACCTCCGCACCGTACTGGTCGGACAGCTGCCTGGATATCATCTTGGCGACGGAGTTGTTCGATATGTATACGTCCGCTCCGCCTGCGCCGCCAACGACGCGGTCGACCTTGGAAACGAACACGTCGCGGTTGTCCGTGGCGCTCTCCTTGATGAGCTTGTCGACGCGGTCGAGCATGTCGTCGACCTCCTTCTCAAGCAGCTTTCTGTCCCTCGAGCGGATCTGGAGTATCGCCTCGAAGTAGGAGCCCTTGATCATCGAACATCGGTCGCAGACGGTGTTCTTCAGCCGGACGATCGTGTCCAGCTCCTCCTCGACGACCAGCCCCTTGTGCTCCACGGTCATCTCGATGTGCGCCCTGAAGTTCGCGTTGTCGGCCGGCGTGATGATGGCCTCCATGCTCTCGACCGTCGTGTCCTTGAGCACCTCGACCGCGTCGAGGGCGACGTCCTCCGCCGCCTTTTGTACGTCATCGTGGACGATCCACTTGTTATCGATGCTGTACTCCTTGCAGTGCACGCACCTCATGAGGTTCACGTGTTCCGGTATCCTGGTGAACCTCTTGTTCTCGAGGAAGCAGTTCCTGCAGACATTGTCATAGACCGGGCCTTCGGCCCCGCACTTTACGCAAAAGGACATTGTATTACCATCTCAGCATCTGCGCATGCGGAACGCCGGCTATGCGCATTACGCACTCCTCCGTGATGAAGTCGTGCTTGATCGCGATCGAACATGTCGTCTCGCCGACAAGGTTCGCCATCGTCGAGTTCTCCAGCCTGTTGATGAGAGTGGCCTCGTCGCCGTCCTCTCCCTCGTAGAAGTCCCTGTCGACAGAAAGCTTGAGCTCCCCGTCCCTGAGCGTCCTGCCCAGCATATCCTTGTCGCATGCCGCAACGAGGACCTCCCTTCCGTGCTGGTATACCTTGATGGTTATCAATTGAGCCACCCGAGCATCCTATAGGACACAACTAAGGGAGATAAACCTTTCCTAAGTCCCGCCCGTTCAATCGTTTCCTACGAACTTCACGTATCCGCTCTGAGCCTCGTATATCTCGCCGGCGCTCTTCATCTTCTTGATCGTCTCCTTCAGCTCGTGCTCGCTGATGTTCCTGGCGCCGGCCTTCTCGATGAGGACGTGCTCCTGAGCTCCCTTGTGCGGGTCGGAGTTCTCATGGATGAGCGTGCGGACGATGGATATCTTGTTCCTCTCCGTCCTCGTGGTGCCGGTCATGAGCTTGTCGACGTCCATCTGGCCGGAGTCCTTGGCCATCTTCTCCAGGTAGTAACGGACGATCCGTACGGACCTTTCGGAGTCCTCTTTTGTGACGATCGGGCTAAGCCTGATGCGCGCAGATGCCTCGCTCAGACGGATGAACGCCTCGAGCTGACGCGCCGTGATAGGCACTGAGGCGTTCGGGCCTTCCCCCATCTTACGTATGGAGAGGTAGGTGTCCAGTATCAGCTTCTGCGCGTCCTTGCTCAGCACCGGGGTGAGACGTTTGGCGTACTTTACATACTTCCGGATGAAATCGGAATCGAAGTAAGGTTTGAAGGATTCGGACTCGGCCATGATCTCTTCGACATCGATCCCCTCGGCGATACCCGTCTTCATCTGCTTCATCGCAGCTCCGCGGGTGTGCCCCTTGATGATGTGGTCCGCGATCCTCATGTCCTTCTCCTGGTTGGGCTTGTCCAGCAACGCGAAGATGAGGTCGAACCTCGAGAGCAGCGCAGGCGGCATGTCGATCTGGCTCGCAAGCGGTTCGTTCTCGTCGAACCTTCCATACTTCGGGTTTGCTGCGCCTAGGACGCAGGTCCTCGTCTGCAATGTCGCCGTTATGCCGGCCTTCGCGATGGAAACGGAGTTGCCGCACCATACGGGCTTTCCGTTCCTCCTGACATAGATGACATGATCTGGAACCTCGACGCAATATATCTTGCCCTCGTAATGCCTTTTATTGATCTGCTCTGCCCTGTTCTCGTATGCGTTCACGATCGGCTCGTTTGAGTTCCTTCCGTAGCTTTCCAGCAGGGAGATCTGATAGTGATCGTACCTTGCCTTGATCTTCCTGCCGCGGATGATGCTCTCTTTACCCGCAAAGAATGCCAGCTTGATGTTCGCGGAGATCCCGATCTTCAAAGCGATCTCCTGGACATCGTCCGCAAGTTTCTTCGAGGACGTGCAATAGCAACGGTGATGGTTCGTCTTGCCGGAAAAACCATCCCCGAGCATCATCGCCTCGAGCAGGATCTTCAATTGCCTGGGGCAAAGAGCGAGAAGAGCTCTCGGAACGAATTTGTCATGGGCATAGCCGAACTGCGCCAGATATGTCGCCATCTGCTTGCTGGAAATGGCGAAGTTCTTGGTGTCATAATTATACTTGAAGCCGAGACGAAGGATGCAGTCCTCGATCTTGTAGACCTTGTCCTCGTCCTTGCACTGGGAGATGTGAACCCTGTATGGAACATCGTTCTTGAACTGCACAGAGCCCTCCGATAGGAAATAGCCGAAGAACTCGAGCCAATCGTCCATCTTGACCTCGATGGGGGCGGTCTCCTTGGCACTGGTCTTTTTCTGATTGCCGAACTTGATGACGGATGGGATCGTGAATATGGCCTCCTCCTTGCCGTGCCAGATTCCGTCCTTCTTGAACTTGAACCTTCTTTTCTCGGGAATATCTTCCATAGGCGTGAGACCGAACCCTTGGAACTCGTCGGCGCGCTTGTTCACGTTGACGTACATCCTGTGATTGGGGGTGACGGCCAGATCGACCTGCCTCGAACGGATGTAGTAAAGGTCCCCTGAATGATCATATTGGAATCGATCGTCGATCTTAGCGAACACGACCTCCCCGTCCTGACTTAACGAGGCGACTTTTTCTTTACCGGTGAGGTCCCGGAAGAACTTCCATCCCTCTTCTGTAAGGACCTCCGTCTCCTCGTCGTAGCATTGGCTCTCCATCGCCTCGTGCATGGAGCTTCGATCCTGATCGGTCATCTTGTCCATTTCATCGACACTGCACAGACCTCGGTCCGCCAGCACGAGCGCCCCTGCCTCCAGCGTCCATCTCCCTTCGCCGAACTCGTCCTTGACCGCGGCGGCGGTGTTGTGGACCAAGAAACCGTTCGCGAAGAAGGAGTGCGCGTCCTTGACCGTCAGGTCGTAGACGTTCTTCGGGAGGTTCCTGTTGATCAGACGCTTCTTCGCGACCTTCTCCCAAAATGGCTCTGAGCCTTTGTCGCATACGAGGACCTCGTCCTCCTCCATGACGTCTGCGGACCTGGTCCAATCGTCCTTTCCGTTGGAGCGGGTGAACAATTTCGTCTCCGCGGTCAACCTCAATTTCCGATTACTGGCTGACGAAATCTCCACTAGAAATGAAGGGGTTGTCAGACGAAAGACAGACACTACGGGGTTCGTCGATGTCATACCCCCATCCGACATCGTCTTAACTCCGTTGACGTGCACGTCCTGCTTCCATTCCCCCTTCTCGACCTCGACGGGCTGGGTCATCCTTTCCTCGACGAAGGGGCCGATCTTTACCTCCTCACCGTCGACCTCGATCTTCGTGTCGGGCGCGACGCAGAGGCCCGCGGCGGACGACGACTTGCCCGACGCATATATGCCCCTTGGCGCCAGCTGGGACATGTATCGAAGTATCTGGCTGTTGTGGTTCATGATGCCGTTGGCGATGAATATGTGCGTCTTGTCGATCTCGAGGTCGTAGACGAACGGTTCCGGAGGAGCTACCTCCTCGATCGTCGCGACGTTGTCCCAGTCCAGCCCTCTCTGCTTGCCGAGAGTCTCGTCCTTGCCCCATTTCCCGGCGCCTGTCGAGACGGCAATGGCCTGTCCCTTGAAGATGTACTTAGCGTACCTGGCGGCGATCCAAGTACCGTTCTGGACGAACAGCGGGTGCGTCGGCGTGACCGTGATGCTCCTTCCGCACTCGGTCGTGAACTTGAGCATCTTCTCAGGCGCGGTTCTCTTCCAGACCTTGATCGCCCTTGCCGGCTCCATCGCCCCCATCCACGAGAACGAGAGGACCTCCATGTCGATCTCGGCATAGACGCCATCGTCGACCGGCTTGTTCTCGCGATTGGCCAGGCCTTCCTCGACGATATCCTTGATCGCCCTCGTCGAACCGTCGACGAACATCACCTGGGCGTCGCCGGTGACGCACTTTGCGACGCCGGGGTCTCCGACGAGCAAAATGTGGATGTCGCCTCGAACCTTGGTGCCGTCGTCCAGCTGCTTCGCGGACCCTCCGAACAGCTGAAGGGCGACGGATTCCTTGACCTCGTCGTATCCCTTGATCGTCGGTGATATGGACTTCACGATCTTGTCGAAGATGTCGTCGCTGTGCGCTTCCTCGATGATGCGCTCCTCGTCCTCCTCTGTGATCTCGACCTCGTCATACTCCTGCTCCTTAGATTCGATCGAGAGTACGTCGAGATGTATGTCGAAGAGCGTCGACTTCAGCTTGTCGCCCTTCTGGACGGACCTCAGGACGCCGTTCAGGCTTATCCTGTCGCCCGGCGCGATCCTTCCTGAGAGGTCGTCCTCAAGGAACGCCGTGAGCCTTTCCGGCTGAGCGCCTCCCCTCAGACCTTCAGGGTTCTCCTGGAGCTCTATCTTCTGCGTGTCGATGTACTTCGACTCGTCGGCGAGGAGGAGGAACTTGGTGCTGCCGGCGGTCCTGCCGCATCCGTTCTGCTCCTTGTAACATTCCAGAGGCTCGCGGAAGTAGAGGCCGTCCTGCGGCTCGACGATGATCGCGGGGCATCTGAAGCATTTGAAGTGCGCCTCTATCATCTTCGGCCGGACCTCCGTCGCCTTCCTCACGAGGCCTTCGACGGCGACTAGCTTGCCGAGGTGCTCGCTCCTCAGCAGACGTATCTCGATCTTGCTCTGCTTCGGCAGCTCCTTGATCCTCAGGTGTATCTTGATCTCGCCGCTCTTGCCCTGCTGGACGATCTTCTTGATCGTCCTCTCTCCAATGGAAATGACCGAATCGGGGCTGTCCAGGAGCTGGGACGCCATGTCCGGGTCGAACATGTCGATGTCGTTGTACGAAACGACGACGCTCCTTAACTCTGGGTAGCGGTCCGCTACCTCCATCACTTTTAGCCTGTTCTCGCTGGATTCGTAGAATTCCTCCCAGCGTGCAATGAGGTCCTCGTCGCTATAGTTAATCGGCAAAAGATGCACCTTCTGATATCGATCGCGAACCCCCTTCGCGACCTGTTCTTATATCGATTGCTTGGAGAGATGCTCGAAAGTGTATTTATGAGTGCTGGAACCTCCGTTTCCACTGCGTATGTAGGGCGTTAACTTATTCGTGTGCCAGCCTCCACAGGAAGCAGATGAAGCATAGGGGAGGGGGCAGAGTATCATTCCTCGACCGGAACGTACTCGCTCTGGATCTCGACGACCTCTGCGCTCGTCCTCGCCTGCGAGTACCTTTCGAGCGGCTCTCTGTTCAGGTCGATGAAGTTCATGCCCCAAGTGAACTTCGAAAGTATCTCCTCGGCCTGCTTCTTCTCTCCGAGAATGTACAAGGACGCCGCCAGCGCCTCGACGCTGCTCAGCATCATCGGCTTCCCCCAGTTGACCGGGTTCGCCGCTAACATGTACGGCAGCGCCCTTTGGGCGGCGTGCTTGGGGAATGTCGGGAGATCATCGATGTTGGCCCATGACACGTCCAGGACGACGATGCCGTGCGTACGGCCTCTGTCCCTGTCCTCGGGCGATAGGGCCTTCTCGGCGAAGGGGTTCAGCACTATGCTGCCATAGGGCAGCGACCTGACGCCTTTCAGCTCCTGCACTAGCTTGAACTTGACCATCTTCCTCGACGTGCACTTCTTCGGGTCGCAGTCGCGCTCATCGTAGACGTATAGGGCGATCATCTTCCTCCAAAGGTCTCCGATATGAACGCGCGTATATCGTCCCTGACGCGCCTGTATTCTAGGATGACCTTCGACTCCGGCCCATCGAACTCTGAAGGGTCCGGGAAGTCCTCGTGGATATAGTCTCGACCCTGAACGAAGCTGGAGAGGTCCTCCTCGGCCTCGTTGCTCAATGTGACGACGTAATCGATCGGCTTTCCGTAGAACCCGCGGTCGTCCTTGGCCTTCGCCTTGCTGATGTCGACGCCGATCTCCTTCATCACCTTTATGGCGATCGGGTCGAGCTTCGTTGGCTCCGTGCCCGCGCTGAACGCCTCATACCGGTTCCGATGGAAATGGTTGACAATGCCTTCGGCCATCTGTGACCTTGCGTCATTGCCTAGACAAATGAACAGTATGGTCTGCTTGATCCTAGCCATATTACTTCCCCCCAAAATGGTTAAGGTCTTGTTTCAATGAGTTTGATGATGTGATGTGAATGCCATAGAGCTATGATATATCATCTCACACCAACTGTTACGGGAACATAATCTTTTTGCTTCAACCTACTATTTTATTAGTAGACGTTGAGAAGGAATTGAACGAAAGATAGGTTTAAGTGAGAGATGAGGAATCCAAGGGATGCCACCGTGATGATAAACCCAGCTCTGATCTGATGAAGAGAGACGGGCGAGCTGAGTGGTTACATTTCAATCATAATAGGCTTTGACGCTAAACTCCGACCAGCGATATAAATTCGTTTAATTATATAGTATTATGGTAAATATTATAGGTGGGGCAGTTCATATACCCAGTTGCTAAGAAAAGGTGATGAACTGACTCCCACCACTCTCGATATTCCTGTCGAAGTATTCACCTTTGTTAAAAGGTTCCCCGCGCTGTCGGGATATTTCTTTACATC
>JAJFUT010000032.1 GCA_021372315.1 Methanobacteriota archaeon | reverse complement strand
GATGAACGAGTTCGGGACCATGAAGGGCGGCATCGACAACATGATCATCTACACGAGCTTGACGGGATACCCGTCCTCCTCTGTGTATCAGAGCATAGACCTTGGGGCCGAAGGCATTCCTGCGTTCGCCTCTCCCACGGCCGGGTTGTTGACTTTGAATCCATATGGCACGGACTCGAGCAGGAGCTATGCCAACTTCAGCGTTAGTACGGTCGCCAAGTCCCTCGGTACGGGAGGTTCGATCGAGTTCTATGGACCGAACAGATATTATGTCCAGCAATGGTTGGCCTATGAGAACGGCGGCATCATCCTGAAGCAGGAGGACGGTCAGATCGTCAAGGCAACCCCGGGCATCACGTTCACGATGGACTCGGGTACGCTGAACGTCAACTACTACCAGATATCGTTCTATGGCCAGAGCGCCTCGGCGTCCGGGACGGAGAGCACGGGGGTGAACATGCAGGTCCTGGCGGTGGATAAGGTCACGTACAACCCAGATGCGAACACGGACATCAAGTTCACGTTCATCTCGAAGTACGGACAGGCGTACTATGACTATCTGAACGGCACACTGGGCAGCATGTCGGGGATCGCCAATGGCGGCACAAGCGGATGGACGTTCAACAGCACCGACTCGTTCTCGTACCAGAACACTGGATACTCGAACACTGGGTCCATCTTCTGGAAAGTATCATATGAGTACCTCGCACAATATGAATGCTACGCCGTGTCGCTCACTATACACAACACGCCCAACAAGGTGAGCAGCATCTCTTATAGCCACGCATATGTGAACTTCGAAATCTCGGATTGATCGGTGAACAGCAAGGGTTGGAAAATGGAAACGACTGGCGTTGAGAAAGGCGGCCAAGGCGGCAATGGAAAGATGAAGGGGAAGCGTAACCGCAAACCCATCGGACGGACGAAGGCCAGGCGAGTCATGGTACCGGCTGGCACCTCCGATGATGTTAGGGAACCGCAGGGCCTTGGTCAACCGATCGTACGTACGACCGGTTCGAAGATCACCGAGATCCCCCCGCTGACCGATCCGGCGATCGAAGTGGAGATGTTCTACCCCGTTCACCCAGATTACAGCTATGTGAGGATCACGTACAATAACGACACGAGCGAATACCTCTATGAGGTCATAGAGCCAAAGCTCGATGAGAGGGAGACGGAGCTTCTCGCGATCATCAAGGACACCCTCCAGAAGACGCTTGGTTACGAGTGGGAGAAACTGACGGTCATGGACAAGAAGGAATACCTTGGCCATGCGGTCGAAAGCTACATCGATTCGAGAGGGGTCAAGGTACCGGACATCTCAAGGCTCAGGATAGAGTACTACATCATACGCGATTTCGTCGGCCATGCTGTCATCGATGTGATGATGAAGGACGACGAGATCGAGGACATCTCCTGCGATGGGACGAACATCCCGCTGTTCGTCTCCCACAGGAAGTTAGAGAGCATCAAGACGAACATGGTCTTCACGAGCGATGAGGAACTGGACTCGTTCGTCGTCGCGCTCGCCCAGAGGGGCGGAAAACAGATTTCCGTCTCGAACCCTATCCTCGACGGAACGACCGCGGAAGGACACCGTGTCAACGCCACGTACTCCAGGGAAGTATCTACCAGGGGTTCGACGTTCACCATCAGGCGTTTCAAGGACAGGCCATTCACCCCGGTCGACCTGCTCAAGTACAAGACGGTCAGCCCGGAGATGATGGCATATCTCTGGCTGGGGGTCGAGAACGGGGAATCGATGATCCTTTGCGGCGGTACTGCCTCCGGTAAGACGTCCGCGCTGAACTCGATCACCCTCTTCATCCCGCCTGGCGCCAAGATCGTCAGCATCGAGGACACGAGGGAGATCAACCTTCCGCACGAGAACTGGATCCCTAGCACGACCAGGACGGGCGTCGGCGAGAAGGACGCTGACGGCAAGTCCGCAGGGGAGATAGACATGTTCGACCTCGTCAGGGCGGCCCTGCGTCAGAGACCGAACTACATCATCGTCGGTGAGGTCAGAGGCAAGGAGACGTACATCATGTTCCAGGCGATGGCGACAGGGCATTCGACCTACTCAACGATGCACGCTGACTCGGTCAAGTCGATGGTCAATCGCCTCGAGAATCCTCCGATCAATTGCCCGAGGATATTGCTGACGGCGCTCAGGAACGTCATGATCCTGTCCCAGGTACGGGTCGGGAACGAGTACGTGAGGAGGATGAAGCAGCTCGTCGAGATCGTCGGATTCGAGCCGGAGACGAACGAGCTGATCACGAACATGGTATATGAATGGGACCAGGCGACCGACCGCTTCATCTACAAGGGCCACAGCTTCCTGTTCGACAAGATCATGGAGATGAAGTCGCTGACGCAGGAGGAGATGCAGGAGGAGTTCGAGCGGCGCATCGAGATCATCAACTACATGGTCGCCAAGAACTTGGTCAATCATCGCGATATCTGGGCCATCACCCAGTCATATTACAAGGAGCCTCAGAAGACGCTCCTGCGCACCAGGAAGGAGATGGAGGAATTGGAAGCAGCAAAGAAGGCAGGGGATTGAGGAAGCATGTCACCTGAAGCGTCTTCCGATATATTCTCCAGACTGGAGTCTTCGAAGAAACAGTACCTGCACACGAAGGACGTCGGAGGGCAGAAGGACGAATCGGGTCCGAGGCTGGTGAGGCTTCCTAAAGGGGCCGTTCCAGACTACGTCAAGCTCTCGCCGTACCAGAAGATGTGCTGGAAGATCCTGGGTCCGATCGTCAACAGGGTCATGAAGCCCAATGCGAAGCTCGAGCTGACCCTACAGCAGGCACATATGAGGATGAGGCAGGAGGAGTACCAGGCCTACATGCTCATGACGACGATCATCGTGCTCGTGCTGTCGGCAGCGGTCGGTATCCTTTTCGGGGCCACCCTCATCGCATTCCTTCATGTCGCTGGCGGCCTCGTCCTGTTCGTCACGTTATTGATCGTGCTGCTCCCGTCCTTGCTGACCTGGGTCGTCATCGGTTCGATACCTGGCTCCAGATCTAAGACAAGGAAAAGGGACATCGACAAAAGGATCGGTGCCGCGATGAGCTTCATCTCGGCGATGGCCTCGGCCGACGTCAACATCGACGTGATATTGAGAGAGCTGGCAAGGCAGCCGATATACGGAGAGATCAAGACGGAGGCGGAATGGATAACCAGGGACACCGAGATCCTTGGCGTGGATATCCTCACTGCGATCGGCAAGGCGGCCCAACGAACGCCGTCCCAGAAATTCCAGGAGTTCCTTCAGGGAGTGGTCACGACGGCCACATCAGGGGGTCAGCTGAAGCCGTACTTCCTACAGAAGGCGGAGCAGTTCGAGAAGGAGGCGAAGATCGACATGAGGAAGCAGCTCGAGACGCTGGGCCTGATGGCCGAGACCTTCGTCACGGTCGTCGTCGCGTTCCCGCTGTTCCTTATCGTCATCATGGCGATTATGGCCATAGTTCCGAGCGGGTCGTCCGGCAGCGCGGAGGGCACAGTTCTGCTGCTCTATCTGGTGGTCGGACTGATGGTACCGTTCTCTCAGTTCGGTTTCACGTTCTTCATTTGGAACACGACCAAGGAGTCCACGATGTGAGGTGAGAAGATGGCGAAAAAGAAGAAGATAAAGACAGAGGTAGTCGACATCGACCAACTTTACATTCAAAAGAAGGACATGGGAAGCACGATCCTGATAGCGGGAGTGGTCGGGATGATCGCGTGCTTGGTCGTCGCGGCGCTGATGATGTTTGGCGCCTTCAGCCTGGGCGGCACGGTCCTGTGGATCCACATGGTCATGATCGCCCTCATGTGCCTGGCCGGGCCATACGGGTTCTATGCCAGCTGGAAGCAGAAGAGGATACGCGACATCGAGAAGCGTCTGCCCGATTTCCTGAGGGATGTCGCGGAGGGCGGCCGTTTCGGAATGACCCTTGCCCAGGCCATCAAGGTCTCGTCCAAGGGCAGGTATGGAAGTCTCACCATAGAGATCCAGAGGATGGCAGCTCAGATAGACTGGGGCGTACCGGCCTCGGAGGCCCTCTGGCTATTCACGGAGAGGGTCAACACGCCTTTGACGAAGAGGATGGTCTCGATCATCATCAAGGCGAACGACGCCGGAGGGGGTGTCTCTGACGTTCTTACGATGGTCGCGCACGACGCGAGGGAGAACATCATCAACCAGAGCGAGCGCAGCCTTGCGATGTCGACCTACACCGTCGTCATATACGTGGCGTTCGGGGTCTTCCTGGCGACGATATTCATCCTTAACTCCACGTTCCTGCCGAGCATGGAGACCGCAGGTGCGGAGGTGGCCAAGGGTGTGGAGGAGCTGGGTGGGACCGGAGGAGTCGCGCTCAATATCAGGTCCGACATCATCGCTGAGGTGCAGGTCATATTCATCATGTCCGTGGCGATACACGCGTTCGGGGACGGGATATTGGCAGGAGTGCTTCAGGACGGGTCCATCGCGAACGGGCTCAGGCACTCGTTCATCATGTTGCTGATAGGACTGATAGGGACATTGATGTGAGGTGTACAAGATGGAAGCTGATAAACAGATAACACCGGAGGACCTGGGGCAACCAGCGGAGAAGAGGCCCAGGATCGATCTGAAGGAGTCATACATCAACTTGCTCTATCGCCTGAGGTCGCGGCCGATGAAGGTGATGATCAGCGAGGACAGTCTCACAGATCCCTCGAAATCCACGATCACCGAGATCCCCAAGATCGTCGAGGTGAACGTCGACGAGGTGGAGGTCAACACTATCGTGAAACCTTCCGCTTTCGTCAGGATCAAGTTCGACAACGTCGCGTCCGAGTACATCTATGAGGTCATAGAGCCCCAGATGACGAAGGATGAGAAGGACCTCCTGGACATATTGAAGGAGTCGCTCACGATAACGCTGAACCTCACCGACGAGAAGAAGCCGGATGAGAGGACACATATCGTCAAGCAGGGAATGGAAGAGCTTCTGAAGGCATTCAACATCTCGCTCAACCCGGTCTCCAAGGAGAGGATTATGTACTATCTCCGTCGCGACTTCATCGGTTATGGCGTCATCGATGTCATGATGACCGACCCGAACGTCGAGGACTGCTCCTGTGACGGTGTGGACATCCCTCTATACATTTTCCATAGGAAGTACGGTTCTATCAAATCGAACATCAGGTTCGATACCGAGAAGGAGCTGGACTCGTACGTCGTTTGGATGGCACAGCGCTGCGGGAAGCACATATCCGTCGCCGAGCCTATGCTGGACGCGACCATACCGGACGGTTCACGTTTGAACGCCAGTCTGGGCAAGCACGTCACGAAGCGCGGTTCCTCCTTTACCATAAGGCGTTTCAAGGAGAACCCGTTCACGCCGCTGGACCTTATCAAGTTCAAGACCATGGGAACCGAGATGATGGCCTATCTATGGATAGCGACCGAGTTCGGCTCTTCCATGCTCGTCTGCGGGGGTACCGCATCAGGGAAGACGACCACGCTCAACGCCGTATTGTTGTTCATCCCTCCTCAGAAGAAGATCATCTCCATCGAGGACACGAGGGAGCTGAACCTTCCGCACGAGAACTGGATACCTGGACTCACCAGGGAGGGTTTCGGAGGTAAGAAGGCGGGGGCCATCGGTCAGGTCGATATGTTCGACCTGCTGACCGCCGCCCTGCGCCAGAGGCCCGACTACCTGATGATCGGTGAGGTCCGTGGCAAGGAGGCGTACGTCGTGTTCCAGGCCATGGCCACAGGTAAGACGTCATATTCAACGTTCCATGCCGAGGACGTCCAGGCGATGGTACATCGTATGGAGAACGACCCGATCAACCTTCCAAGGGCCTTGTTGACGGCGTTGGACATCGTCATGCTCCAGGCGCAGGTCAAGGTCGGGACGAAGATGACCAGGCGCGTGAAGTCCCTGACGGAGGTAGTCGGCATGGACCCTGAGACTGGCGAGCTCATCACGAACTCGGTGTTCACCTGGAACCCGGCGGATGACAGCTTCAACTATTCCGGTCATAGCTACATATTCGAGAAGGTCAGGGCCATCAAGTCCTGGTCCCCGAGGGAGATGGAGAGGGAGCTGCAGAGGCGCGTCGAGATCCTGGATTACATGAGGAAGCTCGGTGTGAACAACTATCGCCAGGTGGCGAAGATCATCTCCGCGTACTATCGCAACCCGGACAAGCTCATCAAAGAGGTCAGGGACAAGGCGCTGCAGATCTGAGCTCAAACGCTTTACATCGGTTTTTCTTCATCCCGCGAGCATCAGGCCACATGCCGTCCGGTCTAATGGGGCGCAGCTGCAGCTGCTCAGAAATAAAAAATAAAAAGAGAAGATCGGAAAGGGTTTGGCTCACTTGTTCTCTTTTTCCTCGGGCTGCTTCGGCTCTTCGCCCTCCTTCTTCTCGCGCTTGACGATCTTGCGGAAGGTCCTGGGCTTCTCCTCGGCCGGCTGCTCCGACTTGATGTTGGCGAAGACCGAACCACACTTGTGGCAGATCGTGCTTCCCCGCGGGTTCAGGGTCCCGCAGCTCGGGCATGGGAACGCGCCTAGCTTCTTGTCCTCCTCGGTCTTCTTGATCCACGCGCCGTAGGTCAGGAAGCCCGGCTCGGTCTTGAGCCACTCCTGGAACTTTTCCTCGGAGTATTTCGCGCCCAGAGCGGCCATCGCCTGCTGGCGGTAGTCGTTGACGTACATGTCGTACTGCAGCTTCATGGCCTTTTCATACGTGTCGGTCTCTTCGACCCCGGTCGGCACGGTCATGAACTTCGCGTGGCACTCGGGGCACTCCGTTGCATTCGCAGGGATCCACGCTCCGCACTCAGAGCACTTGGCCGTTCCGGTCTCGAAGATCGTGCCGCACTTGGGGCAACGCTTGGAGGCCTCGGGTATCAGAGAGCCGCATTCACCGCACTCGACCATCTTCCCGAGGCTGTAACGATACAGGTACCACGAGAAGAACACAATCACCAGTATGATGACCACGATGATCAGGATTATGAGCCACAGAGGTATTGGAAGACCCGCGTCGCCCGTGATCTTGATCTTGACCGACCCCGAGACGTCCGCTACGCCATCGTTGATCGTGGCGGTCACATAGGCGTCTCCCTCATCGTAATCCGGCGAAATGTTGAGTATGGTGATGAACCATCCGCCAGCGTCCGTCGTCCTGGTCTGAGCCGCGCCTATCGGGAATCCTTGCGAGTCCCTCAGGCTGATCTTGACCGTCTGATTGACGATAGGCAGTCCATCCCTGCTCATGATCGACCCGCTCACGGTGATCTTGTCGCCAGGCTCGAACTCCGTTTGTCCGCTGGTCTGCAGCACGATGGTTATCACCGGGTCCTCGAGCACCACTATCGAGAAATCGGTCACATAGTGGTTGTTGGCCGCAGATGCCTCCTTGAAGGTCATGCCTGGGTTTGCCCATATGTTCAGCTCGTACGCTCCCAGAGCGATGCCCGTGACGAGATAGGTCACATTGTACTGCTTGGTCTCGCCTGGCTGTAGGGTCACGGTGAACTGGGACAGTTCGACGCTCGTTGCATCGAGGGTCAAGTTGACCTTGACCATGGCGTTGCTGGCAGTGGACATTCCAACGTTGCTGACGTTGAACCAGATCTTTATCTCCTCTCCGAGACTGGCCTCGGTCACGGTCAAGGTGCCCTTCGTGACAACGACGTCATTCTCGACTATCAGGTCGGGCCTGTTGTCGACTATCTGGATCACCTGAGATTGTGGTTCGTCCGTCTCCAGCGTGTACTCGGCGTTGTTGATTGTAACGTATATCGTCCTGTTCTGGTACGCACCGCCTCCGGACACTGACGTGGCCTCCCAGTTCGTGGACACCGTGGTGTTCTCGCCGACCAATGTCTGAGCGACGGGCACCGTGCCTAACAGGGTGCCGGTCAAGGGCGCGTTCAGCCAGAAGCTGACCGTGAAGTCAGATGCGGTCGATTCGCCGTCGTTGATGAGCATCGCGCTTATCTTCACCATGTTACCAACGGTCGCCTGGGTTATTGGGGTCGTTCCCGTTCCGAGATAGAACGAGATGTCCGATGTGTAGATATGGGGCACATCAAGGACGAACGTTGTTACCGTCGCCTCGTTGTTGCCTCTGGTCGTCTCGTTCAGATCGAAATGCTCATCGAGGATGACCTTGAGCTGGTGCATTCCAGGCATCTCCGGGGTCCAGGGGATGTTCACTGTGAATCCCTGTCCGCCGGGCAGGTTCGATATCGTCCTGATCGCGATCAGCTCGGCCACTCCGGTCGTGTTAAGGTACAGCGACACCTGGGTTCCATCCGCCGCCTGGCTTCCCAGGTTCCTCACGGTCACGGAGACCGTGGCGGTCTGGTTGGTCACTGGACTGGTCGGTGAGAACTTGACATCCGCAGCGACGATCGACACATCGGTCAGGGTCACTGGTATGACCAGTTTCTCTGCTGCATTGGATATGGTCAAGGGCGTGCTGTATGGTATGAGGCTCACTTCGACGGAAGTTAAGGAGTCCGCCCTATTGCCATCGTACCAGTAGGTTCCGTTCACCTTGTAGTTACCGTAGTCATTGATCGCCGTAGCGGCCGATAGCACATCGCAGAGGGCCTTGAATCTGAACGTTGCTGTCGAATCGCTGGTCCCAGACGCATAGTATGTCGGGATCGCATCGTTCCAGCTCTTCAGTTCGACGTACACGCCTGAAAGCTTCACGCTGCCGGTCCCATCATAGGTCGTCACTTCGATCCAGCGATAGTGCCTTATCTCCGCTGTGTCGCTCGGGGTGAGGGACGGTATGGCAATGCTTGTCAGATCGGCCTTGGCATTTCCACCGAAGTACGACCAGGTCCTAATGAACGTCGTATCGATCGCGACGAGGGACGCATCGGAAGTGCTCGGAGCGATGAAGTCATATCCGATGCCCGAGTCCGTAATGTACAAGGTAGAGTTGTCGTCGGCGACGATCGTTATCTGGCTGTTAGATTGCGCGCTAGCGCCTGATATTGTCAGGTTCGCGTCCTCTGCCAGGTATACCGTCAATGCGTGATACGACGAAAGCAGTCCGTTGGAGTTCAGTACGAGCGTTCCGTTATCCTGAACGATGACCCAGTACTGGTTCGCCTCGTCCTGGTTGAAGAATATCGTGGCGTTGATGATCAGGGTTCCGTTCTCACGGACGATTATGTTCTGCTGCTCGTACCTGTTCTCGTTGATGTACATCGTACCAACGGTGTCGTTCACTTCGAGCTGCCCACTTTCAGAGACGTATATGGTCAGGTTGCTCGATGCCGTGTTGTTAGTATAATCATATTCGATGATCCCGCCGATAACGACATATATCGTGTATTGCCCGACGACGTTCGGTGTCCAGGTGAGAGAGGCATCGGCCTGCCCTCCTGCGCTGACCGTGACCTTTGTTGTCCCGATCAGTATTCCGCTCACCGTTGGCTGACCGAGATAGAAGCTTACGGTCGCATTGACCGCTATGGCCCTTCCATCAGTGTTCCGTACGATCGCGTCGATCGTCAACGGCATGCCTGTCATCGCCGGGAACATGCTGAAGTCGATCTCGTCGTCGGATACCGATAGATCTGGCAATAGGGCGAGCACGGTGACATAGTGCGAGACCATGTTGTTGATCTCGGATGCCTCGAGGATCGTGCCATCTGGATCGACTATGAACTTGATCTCGTGGCTTCCGTTGAGGTTACTTGTCCAGGGGACGATCACGTTCATCGAATCATCGGCGTCGAGCGCCGGGATCGTCACATTGGCTATGATCGTCGTCCTGCCCTGGAAGATATCCTGGACCTGGACCACTATGTACTGGGCCGCGGTCACACCATTATTGATGACGGTGACGTTGACCATAGCGCCGGACTCGCCATTGTACACCGTTGTCGGTGTGTGGCCTGGGTTCGATAGCACCAGGTCCGGCTTGTCCAAATAGAGGCCGCCCATCACGACATCGCGTTGCAGGTCCATAATCTCCAGCTCGGGGAATTGGTCAAAGGACACCGCGACCATCTCTTCGAACGATACCGATGTGACATTGAGGTATGAGATGGTAGCGTTATACCTCATGCTAGAACGCACGCCATAGAGATCCGTCGACCTCGGCAGGGACCAGCTGTTCACGATCTCCGTCAGCACAGGGATGGTTGCCTGGCCGAACATGTTCGTGACGTTGAAGTTGGCCGATGTTCTCTGAAGATAATCGAGGACGTCCTGAGGGGGAACGATGCTCGTTCCATCATCGGATATGTAGACGGCCGGGTTGCCCCAAACGTCGGTCAGATCTATCTCGGCATCTTCAACTGGTAGGTCCTGCTCATCAGTAACATTGAAGCTGGCGAACCTATAGATGTATGCTTTGGGATCAAGCGATATCTCAATCCATAT
>JAJFUT010000017.1 GCA_021372315.1 Methanobacteriota archaeon | reverse complement strand
GTCTGACAGCCGTCGGACTCCAGGGATGGATGGGATGCAGTCGATATTACCAGAGGTCAGACCCTCTGCTCTTTACCAGGGGGTCTGCCAGTGTACCTAAAGCAGATCGAAGTAGAGAACTTCAAATCGTTCGGAAAGAAGATGACCATCCCTATGTTGGACGGCTTCACGGCCGTGACAGGCCCGAACGGATCAGGGAAATCCAACATCTCTGACGCTATACTATTCGTCCTGGGCCCCAAGAGCTCCAAGGCATTGCGGGCCGGCAAGCTCACGGACCTGATTTTCAACGGCGGCAATTCCAAGCAGCCATCCAGCTATTGCAAGGTGTCCTTGGTGTTCGATAACAAGGACAGGATCATCCCGGTCGATTCGGACATCGTCAGACTGACCAGGCATGTCAAGCTCTCCGAGAGCGAGATCGGTTACAATTCCTATTTCTACGTCAACGACAGGAAGTCGTCGCTCACCGAGTTCGATTATCTCCTTTCGTCCGCCCGGATAAGCGCTGACGGATACAATCTCGTCCAACAGGGTGATGTCACTCGAATAGTCGAGATGTCCCCCCTTGAGAGAAGGCGTGTTCTGGACGATATCTCCGGCATCAGCAAGTTCGATGAGGACATCATCCGCGCGGACGGCGAACGCAAGACGGCCGAGGAGAACATGGACCGCCTCGGTATCATAATGGCCGAGCTCGAGAAGCATATGAAGCAGCTCGAGTCAGAGAAGGCCGCGGCGATAAAGTACATGGAGACCCGGGACCGTCTGGCGCTATCGAAGTCCCGTCTGGCGCACAAGAAGAGGGAGGTCGCCGAGACCGAGGTCAACGCGACTAGGACCCAGATCGACTCCTACAACAAAGAGATAGAAGGGCTCAAGCAGAAGAAGCTCGAGCTGGCAAAGAAGGTCACAGAGACCGATCACAAGATCGAGCAGCTGGAGAAGGAGATACTCGACAAGGGCGGCGAGGAGTTCCGCCAGATGAAGGAGAGGATGGACTCCGCCAAGATCGAGATCGCCCGGGCCACCGACACCATGCAGAGGAGCGAGGAGGACCTCAAGGAGCTCCTAGAGGCTTTGAAAGGCCGTAAGGAGGAGAGGTCCAAGCTGCTACAGGAGGTCAAAGGCCTCGAGGACAAGATCAAGACGACGGAGGCTGTCAGGGTGGAGAAGCAGAGCCTCCTCGATGAAAAGAAGGCCACGATGGCCCAGGTTCAGGAGAGGATGTCCTCGTTCGACGGCGAGATCTCGGCGCTGGAGAAGAAGGTCACAGAGCTGGACGCTCAGGTCAAGGAAGGCGAGGAGAGATCGCATTCGATGCTCCTCGAGAAGAACCGCATGGAGGACAGGTCTGGCAGACTGACGTCCGACATTGCTTCGCTCGAGGAGAGCCGCGACAACCTCGAGTTCCAGGTCAAGGACTCTGAATGGCGCCTCAAGGAGGTCCAGAGGAACGAGAAATCGTCGACCGGCGAGGTCACCACTCTTCAGGCGCAGTTCTTCGCCAAAAGGTCTCAGGAATCGAAGCTTTCGGCGCAGCTCGAGGAGCTGGAGAACGCCATCAAATCACTGACCCGCGAATACAACCATCTCACCGCGGAGAAGGAGGCGGCGGAGAGCGTCGCCAAGGGCTACAACCGCGCCGTCCGTTCCTTGCTCGAGGCAAGGGACAGGGGCGAGATAAAGGGCATTCACGGCACCGTCGCGGAGCTGGCCAAGGTCGATCCCCAGTATGAGGTCGCACTGAACGTCGCCGCCGGCGCGAGAATGCAGTCGATCATCGTTGACGACGACGAGGTCGCCTCGGCCTCGATACAGTATCTCAAGAGGAACAGCCTCGGAAGGGCGACGTTCCTTCCGCTCAGCAAGATGCTGGACGGCAAACCGCGCGGCAAAGCGCAGATCGTCGTCAAGGACGCCGTCGGGTACGCGATCGATCTCATAGATTTCGACGACCAGTATCGCGCAGCGTTCTGGTACGTCTTCGGCGACACGGTCGTCGTGGACACCCTGGACCAGGCAAGGAGGATGATGGGCGGCGTGCGCCTGGTCACCGCGAGCGGCGAGCTGATCGAAGCATCGGGCGCCATGGTCGGAGGGACGGTCGACACGAACGTCCCGAGGTTCGGCCAGAGCAAGAAGGGCAAGATCGAGGAGGTCGCCGAGGAGCTCAGAAGGTCGACGGAGCACTCGGAGAAGGTCGCGGTGCAGGTGAAGGCTCTGCGCCTGGAGCTCCAGCAGATCGAGGCGCGCATGCGCGAGCTGAACGGCTCCGGAAGCGGCAACGAGATCAAGATCACAGGTCTGGAAGCATCTCTCAAGGAGGCGAAGGCCAAGCTCACGAGGGCCAAGGACGATATCGTCCAGAAGACGAAGGACCTCGGCGAGCTCAAGGCTGCCATCGATAAACTGGGGAGGGAGATCGGATCCCTCGATTCCAAGGTCGCGGTCATCCGCGAGCAGAGGGACGCCGGCAAGAAGAGGATATTGGAGCTGGCCCCGAAGGACATGTCGACCAAGCTGCGCGCTCTGCAGTCCGAGGTCGTCGAACTGACCGCCGAGGCGGCCCAGCTGCTCTCCGAAAGGACGACCATGCAGACGCAGGTCGAGCTCATCAGGAAGCACCTTCAGGAGTTCGACGAGTTCGAGCTCGAGACGAGGCAGAAGGGCATCAAGCTGAAGGCCGATGGGGACGAGGCCAAGGCCAAGGAGGCCAAGCTGCGCATCGAGCTCAACGGCCTCAAGCGGATCGAAGAGGCCATGGGCCGCGAGATGAACGAGCTCAGGGCGAAGAAGGAGGGCCTGTTCAAGGACAGGACCCAGTACGAGTCGGACCGGGACAAGGTGCAGACCAGGGTCGACACGAGCCAGGACTTCATCATCACGCTCACGACGAAGCAGGCCGCGGCATTGGAGCGCATCAAGGAGTGCGAGGTCGAGATCGAACAGATCCAGGTGCCGGTGACATATCCGCTGCCGTCGATGGAGGACATCAGGTCCGAGATGAACCGCTGCGAGTCCACGCTCGCCTCCATGGGGGCCGTGAACCTGCGCTCCATCGAGGACTACGAGCAGAAGGGCGCCAGGCACATCGAGATGAAGAACGAGGTCAAGAGGCTGGAGGACCAGCGCAAGGACCTGATCAAGCTCACCACGGAACTGAACGACAAGAAGAAGGTCGCGCTCCTGAAGGTGTTCGATGGCGTCAACGAGAGCTTCAAGAAGGTATATGCGGAGCTGTCCCAGGGAGGGGAGGCCGAGCTTTACCTCGAGGTCCCGGACAAGCCGTTCGAGGGCGGCCTGGTCATGAAGTGCAGGCCGAGGAACGGGAAGGTGCTCAGGCTCGAGGCGCTGAGCGGCGGCGAGAAATCGCTCGCGGCGCTATCGTTCATATTCGCCATGCAGGAGTGGCAGCCATCGCCGTTCTATCTGCTTGACGAGGTCGACATGTTCCTTGACGCCGTGAACGCGGACAGCGTGGCGCAGCGCGTCAGGAAGTGCGCGTCGACGGCGCAGTTCGTCATGATCTCCCTACGGAAGGTCACGCTCAACAAGGCGGACCACATCATCGGGGTGACGAAGCCCGAGGGAGGCATCAGCAACATCATAGTCAAGCCGGACGTCGGCGACATCAAGGACCTTCATGAGGAATTGAAGATACCAGAGGAAAAGGGGGGAAATGCATGAGCGAAGTCACGAGCTCGGAGGCGGTGTTGGGCCATCTGCTGTTCCACAGGGCTATAATCGACGAGGGGGACCGCAGTGAGAAGATCGAAAGGTACATGGAGCTGCTCAAGCAGGCGGAGCAGGGGGACCGCTCGGCCCCGCAGGACCCCGTCGACAGGGCGATCCAGCTGGTATTCGAGCTCGTGCTTTCGAACAACTTCGACCCATGGGACGTCAACCTGATGGAGTTCTCCCGCCTCTACGCCAAGAAGATGCACGGGGACGAGATCAACTTCATAGTCGCCGGAAGGCTCATGTTCATGGCCTGGAGCATCTTCAGGATGCAGTCCCAGGAAGTACTTACCCTTCACGACACGCATGAGCCTTGCGAGCTCATGTTCTCCGACCTCGACATGGACATGCTGGACGAGTTCGTCGAGGACCCCGCCCTGGCCCGCATCGACACGAAGGTCCCGGCGGGGGTGGAGCTGACGGAGGCCGTCAGGCACCACAGCTCGAGGCCGGTATCGCTCGTCGAGCTCCTCGATGCGTTCGAGGAGGCTAAGCTGGACGTCGAGGTCCAGCTGCAGAGGCAGAGGGTCAAGGAGGCCCTCAGGTCAAAGGTCGTCAAGTTCGACGACAAGGCGCACCTCGAGGACCTGGAGAAGGACGTCGAGGTCACCTGGGGACGGATCATGAGATGCGGCAACGGGCCGATCCAGTTCGAAGACCTGGTCGAGGGCGGGAAGGAGGATGCCGTGACGGTGTTCGTTTCCCTGCTTTTCCTCAACCGGTCCGGCAAGATATCGCTCTGGCAGGACGACGTACCCTACGGTCAGATATTCCTGGAGATCAAGTTGCCATGGGACATCGGGACGATGGAGGACAAGGCCATTGCGGCGGTCCCCGCGGATGAGACGAGAGCGGTGATGAGAAGTGGAGCCTGAGGTCGCAGTCGAGGCAGTGCTCTTCTCGGCCGGAAGGCCGCTGAAGGCGTCGGAGATCTGCGACGCGACCGGGATGTCCCAGACCGAAGTCAGGAAGGCCCTGAAGAAGCTCATCGCCACGTACGACGATCGCGCGTCCGCGATCCAGATCGCGAGGACGGGGCTCAACTATTCGATGCAGCTGAGGAAGGAGGCGGCCAGCTATTCGATGCAGTTCGCCGAGAAGGACCTTCCCGACCGCGTTCTGAGGACGGCGGCGATCATCGCCTACAACCAGCCCATACTTCAGAGCGAGCTCGCGAGGCTGATGGGCTCCGACATCTATGATGACGTCAGAGCGCTCAGGCAGGCCGGCCTCGTGACCGGGAAGAAGAAGGGACAGACCTGGCTTCTCACCACCACGACGAAGTTCAGCGAGAAGTTCGGCATCGGGAGCACCAAGAAGGAAGAGATCAAGAGGTGGCTGGAATCCCAATCAAAGCAGTGATCCCGGACAATATGGTCCCAAGCCCCGGCATCGTGCGGATTCCGGTGACCGTCCCTGAAGGCAACAGGCAGCACGGGACCGGTTACTGCGTCAACATCACCGAGCTTTCGTACGAATGGGGGGGCCCCGCGTCCACCGCAAGCTACTGGATGGGCCAACCCTTCCTTGCGATCAAGCACTGAATCAGCTCGCTCCGAAGAAAAGGTTTAAATCGAACCGGCCTGATGCGTGAGTTCAGTGATTTTATGGTAATGCCGCTCGCTCTGCTCGAGAAGTCCATCAACAAGCGTATATCCATATTACTGAAGGACACCAGGGTCCTAGAGGGTAAGCTCACCGGTTACGATGAGTACATGAACATGGTCATAGAGGAGACCGAGGAGCGCACCGCGGAACAGAGCAGGCGCCTCGGAGTGGTCATCCTCCGTGGCAACAACGTCGTCAGCATATCTCCGCTCTGAACGACCTAAGTTCAAGGGCAGGTCGACCGATTTCTATGAAGGCGGTCATACTCGCCGGGGGCATGGGAACGAGGCTGAGGCCTCTGACATATTCCATGCCGAAGCCGTTAGTGCCGCTCGTCGACAGGCCAATGGTCATGCACATCATCGACTCCCTGCCGAAGGAGGTCGACATGGTCATCCTCGCGGTCAGCTACATGAAGGACAGGCTCGAGGAGTACTTCGATGAGAACGACTGCGGACGGAAGGTCGTCCTCGTCAACGAGGACACGCCCCTAGGGACCGGCGGGGCGCTCAAGAACGTCTCGTCCCATATCGACGGCGCCTTCTTCGCGTTCAACGGGGACGTGCTGACGTCGCTTGACCTGGCGAACATGCTGGCAAAGCACCGCTCCCGAAAGGGCATCGGCACGATATCGCTATGGGACGTCGATGATCCATCGGCGTTCGGCGTCGTCGGGACAACGGCCGATGATAGGATAGACGTCTTCCAGGAAAAGCCAAAGCGGGGGGACGCGGTCTCGAACAGCATCAACGCCGGGGTCTACATCTTCGAGCCGGAGATATTCGAGCACATCGATGACGGGGTCGTCTCTCTGGAACGCGAGGTGTTCCCGAGGATATTGGGCAAGGGGCTCTACGGTCACAGGTTCGAAGGTTACTGGGTCGATTGCGGGACGAGGGAAAGCTACCTCAGGGCGCAGTCGACGCTCCTCTCGAACGGGCTCGCGGCGATACATGAGTGTACGTTCAAAGGCAGCGTGAAGATGCCGGGCAATAACTATCTGGAAGGAGCGCGGTTCGAGGGTTGCACCGTCGGTCCGAACGCCGTCGTCGGAAAGGGGGCGGCCGTCATGGAGGGGGCAGAGGTGAGCGATTCGACGGTCATGGAGGGCGCCATCGTCGGCGAGGGCGCTATCGTCAAGGGTTCGATCGTCGGGCCTGGCGTCCGAATCGAGAAGGGCCAGATCGTCGGATCAACGATCATCGCATGATGTGCTCCTGATATTCAACTCCCGATTCAACTCGGCCCGGTCGGGCCAGTCGTTATCTTTTTATCGGCATAGAGGTTCAGGGAAGATAAGGTGGATCGTCTGGCCGAAGCACCGAAGAGCACATTTCTTGAAAAGATCAGCACCAGGCACTTCCGCAGCGGCTGGAAGGCCTTCATCATCATCTTCTTCCTGCTCTTCGTTATATTGCCCACGGTCTGGGTCCTGAGCTACATCTTCACTGACTGGTCGAGCATCGAGACGGTCATGGGCGATCCCGACCTGATGAGCACCATCTACGACGCGATCCTCGCCTCCTTCGAGATAGCTGCGATCGTCACCGTCATCGACATCATAGTTGGGTTGCCGATGGCATGGATACTGGTCAGGAAGGAGTTCCGCGGCAAGAGATATCTCGACACATTGATCGACATGCCGCTCGCCGTTCCGACGGCAGCGCTGGGATTTTCCTGCGCGATCTTTTGGGCGGCGACATCTTCGAACGTCAATGCCCCGGGGTTCGCTCCGGGGTTCGTCGATTCAGCCTTCCTTCTCATCGTCCTTCTTCACGTCGTCTTCTCCTATCCCTACATGGTCCGAAGCCTGGCGGCGATCCTGGAACAGATCGACGTCACGTACGAGACCGCCGGCAGGGCTTTGGGAGCGACAAAGCTGACGGCAGCGAGGACGATCACGCTGCCTCTTTTCCGGGCCGGTCTCGTGACCGGAATAATATTATGCATGGCCAGAAGCCTGAGCGAGACGGGCGGGACGATGATCGCCTTGGCGACGATGGCGAACTCGGGCAATTTCGAGACCGGTCCGACGCTCATCGGCGCCTGGAAATCGAACCCCGACCTCATACCTCAATTGGCCTTCGTCAGCATCCTTCTCATCGTCATCTCGCTGATCCTGCTCATAATCCTGAAGATCGCGGTGATGAAGATCAAGCTTCCCGCCGGAAAGGTCTGGCCCAAGTACGAGCGCATCCTCTCGAGGGGATGGGCCCCGTTCCTGAAGGACTCGACCTCTTCGGCCTTCCTCTTCATCTTCGTTCTCATACCTTCCTTCTTCATCTTCACCTACGTCGTCGTGCTGCCGTACCAAAGCGCCGAATGGGGGCTTTTCTGGGACAGCCTCTTCTACTCCTTCATCATCGCCGGAGTGGTCACCGTCTTGGACATCATCATGGGGGTGCCGATGGCGCTGTACGTCGCACGTGGCCACGGTTCCAAGATCATACAGTCGCTCGACGTCCTCGTGAACGTTCCGCTCATAGTCCCGACCGCGGCGCTCGGATTCTCGCTGGGGATGTTCTGGGGCGACGTTCCTGGCATAGGTTCGTTCGATTTCATCCTGATAGTCATGGCGCATGTTGCCTTCACGTATCCTCTGGTCGTCAGGAACGTGGCAGGCGCCGTCGAGGAGATCGACCCCTCATACGAAGAAACCGCCAGGACGCTCGGGGCGAAGCCTTTGCAGGCGTTCAGGCGCGTGCTCTACCCGATGATCAAGACATCGATACTCGCAGGCGCGATCATGGCCTTCACGAGGAGCCTGGGAGAGACCGGTGCGACCTTGGCCGTCGTGGCCAATGCGAACACCGCGCCCGTTTACATCGTGGATCTGATCAATACCGAGCAGTTCTACACCGCTGGCCTCGCATGCATCGTCCTGATAATCGTGTCCTACGTGTTCATGGTCCTGCTTCGCTACATCACCAAGAGGAGGGTGGCCTGATTGCCAGGCATCAGGGTCTTGAACGTGAAGAAGAGCTACGGGGACATCCACGCAGCCGACGGTATAGACCTCGAGATCCGCGACGGCGAATACATGTGCATCCTCGGACCGACCGGGGCCGGAAAGACGACCTTCCTCAGGGCCCTGTGCGGCCTAACTCCTCTCGACAAGGGCAAGATCTTCTTCGGGGACAAGGAGGTCACGAAGGAGGAGCCAGAGGACCGCGGCGCCGTAATGCTGTCGCAGACGTATTCGCTCTTCCCCCATCTGACCGTCCAGGACAACATCCTGTTCGGACCGGACATAAGGGGCATGAGCGATCCGGACAAGGAGAAGACGCTCTCTTCCATGCTTGACCTGGTGCGCCTCACCTCGAGGTCGGACGCATATCCCCGCGAACTGAGCGGCGGGATGCAACAGAGGACCGCGCTAGCAAGGGCGCTGGCATCCGGATGCGACGTCCTTCTGCTCGATGAACCGCTGAGGGCGCTGGACGCTCGCCTGAGGATAAGCCTTAGGTACGAACTGAAGGACCTGGCGAAATCCCTCGGCCTGACGACGGTCCACGTGACGCACGATCAGGACGAGGCGATGGTCATGGCGGACAGGATCGCGGTCATCAAGGAGGGGAGGATATTGCAGGTGGGGACGCCGGCCGAGGTGTTCGACTCGCCAGTCTCGCCGTTCGTAGCCAATTTCGTCGGCCAGTCCAACTTCTTCAAGGGAACGATCGAGTCCTCCGAGGGCCATACGGTGCTGAGGACAGAGTCCGGGAGCCTGTTGGAGGCCAAGGCGACCGATATTGACATCGGGTGCGAGGCCGTGCTGGCCGTCAAGGTCGGCAATACGGAGATATCCAAGGACGGGGTCGGGTTCCTCCAGGGCACAGTGGAGAGGATCCTTTTCGAAGGAAGGTACCTGCACGTCGACCTGCTGGTGGACGGTAACGGGCGGATCTCGGCCAAGGTCCCGTCCTGGAGGATGGGCAAGATCGCGGTGGGGGACAGGAAACAGATCAGATGGAACCCCGAGAAGGCCAGGGTGTTCCCGATCCCGGAATGGGGATTGGAGAGGGAGCTGAAGGTGGAGTGAATGCCCGAGATCACCGTTAGAGGACTGACCAAGCGGTACGGGAAGGTCATCGCGGTCGATGATGCCACCCTCACGATCAAGGACAAGGAGTACGTCACGATCCTGGGCCCGTCCGGATGCGGCAAGACGACGCTGATACGGATGATGGCCGGCATCATAGAGCCCACAGAGGGCAAGGTCTTCATCGATGGCAAGGACATGAAGGGGGTGCCGATCGAGGAGAGGGACCTCGGTTACGTGTTCCAGAACATCGCATTGTTCCCGAACATGAACGTCGGCGAGAACGTATCGTACAGCCCCAGGGTCAAGGGCAAGAGCCCCGAGGAGCAAGGGACGACATCTCACAAATATCTCGAGCTCGTCAAGCTGCTGGACAAGATGGGCATGTTCCCCGGGGAGCTATGCGGCGGGGAGCAGCAGAAGGTGTCTCTGGCAAGGGCCTTGGCGACCGGATCGAAGCTTCTGCTGCTGGACGAGCCCCTTTCCGCCTTGGACGCGAGGGTGAGGGTGGACCTCAGGTACGACCTGAGAAGGCTGGTGAAGGCGTTGGGCATCACGACCGTCCACGTCACCCACGACCAGGAGGAGGCGATGTCGGTCTCCGACAGGATAGTCCTGATGAGGGCCGGGGCCATCGTCGAGATGGGGACGCCAGAGCAGCTGTACACGAAGCCAGAGAACATATTCACGATGAACTTCATAGGCGAGACGAACCTCATCGAAGGATGGGTCCGGGAGAGGTCGGTGGGCCTGTGCAAGATCGAGCTTCGCGACGGTTCCGAGCTCGAGGTCCACTCCTGCCCGTACGACACGGGAACGGCCGTTGTAGTCTCGGTCAGGCCCGAGTTCGTATACCCGTTCACGAGCGGGCTTCGTTCGAAGATCGTCTCGACCACGTACATGGGCACGTATTGGAGGATGACGGCGGAGTCGGCGAGCGAGGACGAGATCGACTTCGACGTGCCCGTGTCAGATGGCCATTTGTATAAAATAGGGCAGGAGGTCTATCTCATGATCAACAATAAGGCAACGGTTGTATTCCCGAGGCCACATGAAGGCATAGCGGAGGCGGTAAAACTTGAGTGATAAGGGGTCTTTGTTGGACTGGTTCGGCAAACGTCGCGAATCCTTGGTGAACAAGGCGATCAGGGAACACGCTGAGAAGGTCGGCGACACGGCATCGGAGCTCAACAGAGCCGTTGCGGCGATGGTCAAGGGCGACGAGGCTTCGGCTCTGGACGCGATCAAGCGCCTGGTCCTCTCCGAGAAGGAGGCGGACCGCATGGAGGAGATGATCAGCGAGGAGCTCTCGAAGGGGGACATGGAGTCCAAGGAGAGGGAGGACCTCATGCACCTCATACGCCGCATGGACTATGTCGCGGACTGGGCCAAGGAATCGGGAATGAACTTGCAGCTCATCATCGAGGCGAAGATCAAGATCCCGGTCCAGCTCTGGAAGAGATACTCGGAGATGACGATCGAGCTCGAGAAGGCCACCAAGTCGCTGAGGCTGAGCATCGACGCATTGGGCGTCGACATGGACGCCGTGATAAGTCACGAGCGCAGCGTCAAGGTGTCCGAGCATACGCTCGACGAGATGTACTTCAGCACCAAGAAGGAGATCTTCACGATGGCGGACCTTGACCCCAGGGCCATCTATCTGATGAGGGACCTTCTCCACGGCATCGAGAACTCCGCGGACAAGTGCGAGGACTCGGCGGACATACTTCACATACTGGTCACATCACAGAGGCACAAGGCCCAGGTCCGGTGATCCCATGGAGCAGCGATTGTTCGGCACCAACGGAGTGCGCGGAGTGATAAATCAGGACATGAGCGCCCAGCTGGCGCTCGATGTCGGAAAGGCGATAGGTTCGTTCATGGGAGGCAAGGTGGCGATAGCCACCGACTCCAGGACGTCGGCGGACATGCTCAGGTGCGCGGTCTCCGCTGGTCTGATGTCCGTAGGGGTCGAGGTGCTCGATCTGGGCATGCTCCCGACGCCAGCGATCCAGTACTACGTCAAGAACTCGGGCGTGAAGGGCGGGGTGATGATCACGGCCTCGCACAACCCCCCCGAGTTCAACGGGATCAAGTGCATCGATTACGACGGGACGGAGATGTCCCGCAACAAGGAACAGCTCATCGAGAAGATATTCTTCTCCAAGGACTTCGTGCAGAGGTCGTGGAGGTCCGTCGGAGCGACGAGGCAGGTGACCGGCGTGGGTTCGTCGTACATCAACGCCGTCAAGAGGCTCGTCGACATCACGGCCATAGAGGATGCGAAGCTGACGGTCGTCCTGGACTGCGCGAACGGGGCCGGGTCGGTCACGTCGCCTGTGCTGCTGGACATGCTGGGCGTGAGGGCGATCACGCTCAACGCCAACCCCCAGGGGAAGTTCCCCGGGCACGAGAGCGAGCCGACGCCGGACCATCTAAAGGATTTGGTCGCCACGGTGAAGGCGACGGGTGCGGACCTCGGAGTGGCGCACGACGGCGACGCCGACAGGACGATATTCGTCGACGACAAGGGCAACTACCTCTACGGTGACAAGTCCTTGGCGCTGGTCGCGAAGTACATGGTGAAGGAACGAGGAGGTGGCACGGTCGTCACCCCGGTCAGCACGTCCTCCTGCGTCGAGGACGTCGTCAAGGCCGAAGGAGGGAACGTCGTATACACTCGCGTCGGCTCGCCGGTCGTGGCGAGGCAGATGATCGAGCTCAACGCCGTGTTCGGAGGCGAGGAGAACGGCGGACTGATATTCCCGGAGCACCAGTACTGCAGGGACGCCGCGATGACGATGGCGAAGGTCCTGGAGATCGTCGCGAAGGAGGGAAAGCTCTCCAAGCTCATGAGCGCGATCCCCAACTACGCGCTGGACAAGAGACGCATCGAGGCCTCCGACGAGATCAAGGAGCAGGTGCTGGAGGACCTTCTGGTCCGATTCCAGGAGGAGAAGGTGGATACCACCGACGGCGTCAAGGTGTACTTCGACAACGGCTGGGCCCTCGTGAGGCCTTCCGGGACCGAACCGATATTCCGCATATATTCCGAGGCCAAGACGAAGGAGGCCGCGAAGAGGATCGGGGACCGGTGCGAGAAGGAGCTCAGGGAGGCCATAGAGGGGTCCAAGGCCGCGTGATCTCCTCCGCCGACATCATCTTCGAACGTGCCAGGGTCATGTTCAAATAATATCATTCGGTCATCCTGGCGTGCCATCTTTCTTTTGCAGGCGATGCAACACCCTCGTGCCGCCCGGAGCCGGGAGATGCCCCAGGTGCGGCCTCGGCAAGAAGGCGGTCGCAGAGGACGAGGCCATCCGGCCTGAGGTCAGGAGGCGCGTCCCCCGGGCCAAGGAAGGGCAAGGCACCTTCCCATACCCGTACCGTCCCTACCAGGAGAGGTTCGTCTCCGAGGCCAAGGACGCCCTTGCGTCCGGCAAGCACATCGTCATCGAATCAGGCACAGGGACCGGCAAGACGATATGCTCGCTCGTCTCCGCCCTGGACCTGGCGAAGGAGACCGGGAAGAAGGTCATCTATCTAAACAGGACGATCTCGCAGAGCGACCAGGTGATGCGCGAGCTTCGCGTCATCGCCGAGAGGAGGAAGGTCATCGGCCTGCCCCTGACCGGCAGGGGGAAGTCATGCCTTTTCATGAGGGAGGCGGAGTTCGAAGGGGGCATCCCCCCGCAGGCGCTCAGCCGTTTCTGCGAGGAGAAGAAGAAGCGGACGAAGAGCGGTGCCGAGGGAGGGTGCGGATATTATGCCAATCTCATCTCCAGCATGGACGGCATGTTCGAGAACTACGTTGCCAGGGAGCTGCCTCTCGCCCAGGAGTTCGACGATTTCTGCGCCGATGAGGGCGTGTGCCCCTACGAGTGCAGGAAGCTTCTCTCGGACAAGGCCGACGTGATCATCGCACCTTACATCCACGTCCTTTCTGAGGACCTCAGGGAGCAGTTCCTCGACCGGATCGGGGCAGGACTCGATGACGTGCTCATCATAATCGACGAGGCCCACAACCTCGTGGAATCGGCGCGGGAGGCGGAGAGCTTTCACATCAGCGTCGCAGAGCTTCGGGCCGGGGATGTGGAGCTGAATGAGAAGGGGGGCAGCGACCTCGGCCATGGGATCACGCTGAGCCAGCTCTCGGACGCCGTGACGGACATCATCCTCTCATCGCTAGTTGAGATGCCTCCGGACCGATCGGAGGTCGAGCTTGGCCGGATGTTCCTGGAAGGGGAGCTGGCCCGCCGTCTCGAGCTGAGGGTGGAGGAGGTAAGGACCCTCGGAGTGAACGCCTTCAACCTCGGGCAGACGATCGCCGAGGAGAAGCTCGAGAGCGGAGCGGACCCGACGTCCGCGACGTTGCTGCTCGGAAGGTTCCTGACGAGCTGGTTCACCGTCAACGACAAGGCGTACGTCAAGGCGGTGAGCACCGAAGGGAGCGGGAGCCTGGAGGCGATCAATCTCGTACCCGAGGAGCTGGAGAGGTTCCTTGCCGCCTGCCCCTCGGTCCTCCACATGTCCGGAACGCTAAGGCCGCTGAAGCAGTACTCGGAGGTGGCCGGCCTCCCTAAAGGCCCCGTCATGGTCACGTACCCTTCGCCGTTCCCGCCTGAGAACCGCCTCGTCCTCTTCACACCGGACCTCAATCCCGCCTACGACGTGATGCGCCAGGACCCTACGATGCACGGTCGGATCGTCGAAAGGATAGTCGACCTGTGCAACTCCGTGAACGTCAGCACGATGGTCTTCTTCCGCTCCTACGAGCTCATGCGGCAGATGCGGGTGGAGGTAGAGAGGGGCGTGACCAGGCGCATGCTGTGGGACATCGAGCTCTCATCGGGCATGTTCAGCCGCGCCGTCAGGGAGTTCCGGTCCAAGCCCGGAGGGGTTTTCCTTACGGTCACGGGCGGCAGGGTGTCCGAAGGCCTGGATTTCCCTGGAAAGGAGCTCGAGATGGTGATAATGGTCGGCCTGCCATATCCGCCCCCGAGCCTCGCCAACAGAAAGCTGCAGGAACTGTATGACAGAAGGTACGGCCGCGGAAAGGGATGGGAATATGCCCAGGCGGTCCCAGCGCTACGTAAGGTGCAGCAGTCCATCGGGCGGCTGATACGAACGGAGACGGACAGAGGTGCGGCGGTGCTGCTGGACTCAAGGATATCGAAGTACGTCGAGCAGCTCGATGCGAAGAGGTCCGACGACCCCGTCGCAGAGGTCCAGCGCTTCTTCGGGGTCAGAAGATAGATCGTCCTCGCACATTTCGGCGTATGCTCCAAATGATTGGACCAATGAAAGGAGCTTGAAGGTCAAGGGCGGTCGTTGCACGGCATCCATTCGTTCTGAAGCAAGCCGTAGTACATCTGGTCAACGAACCTTCCTCCGAATCGGACCCTTTCGCGCAGCGTCCCCTCGTGGACGAAACCGAGGTCGAGCAGGAGGCGACGGGATGCGTTGTTGCAGCCCAAAGGGTTCGCTTCGATACGATGCAGTCCGAGAACGCCGAACCCATATGATATCAGGGCCGTCAGCGCCTCCTTCATGAACCCATTTCGCCAGCGGTCCCTTCGCAGCTCGTACCCTATCTCCGCGCAGAGGCGGTCTCCGTCGAAATTCCAGAGACAGCATTCGCCGATGACCTCGTCCTCATCTCTCATGCAGATGCTCCAGGCGAACGATCTCCCTTCCTCCCCATCGGAAATGCTTCTGGCGATCCAAGCTCTCGTCTCGTCGATCCCGCGATGAGGGACCTGGCCATACTGGTCGGTGACTTCCTTGTCGGACTTGAACTTGAAGATAGCCTCAGCGTCGGCAAGGGTCACTGGGCGGATGATAAGTCGGTCCGTCATCAGGACCGAAGTGTCTGCCGTCCCTTCATCCAGTGTCATGGTATTTTGAAAAGCGCTTGTTGGATAGTTATAGATTTATCGATCGGGCCTGCAGGTCGTGCTAGAACGACAATTATGAAATACATCTCAATCAGAATGAAATAGTGGATATTCCATCGTCGTTATCTATCGTTAAGGTGTGTTCATGGAACGTATCTTCTTTGACAACAGCTCTACGACCCAGGTCGACGAACGCGTCCTGGAGGCGATGTTACCTTACTTCCGGTCACGGTTCGGAAATCCGTCCAGCTTGCATTCCTTCGGTTCGGAGGCGCAGGACGGGATCGAAAAGGCCAGGGAGCTCGCGGCAAAGGCGATCGGGGCCACCCCCGAGGAGATATTCTTCACATCCGGAGGGACCGAGTCGGACAATCTGGCCTTGCAAGGGACCGCCTATGCTCGGATCGAGGAGGGCAGACACATGATCACTTCCTCGGTCGAACACCACGCCATCCTGCACACCTGCGAGTTCCTGGAGCGCCAGGGGTTCGAGGTCACATATCTTCCGGTTGACAAGGACGGACTTGTCGATCCAGATGCTCTTCTGAAGGTCATAAGGAAGGACACGGTATTGATATCGATCATGGCCGCGAACAATGAGATAGGGACCATCCAGCCGATCGAGGAGATCGGAAGGATCGCGAGGGATTCAGGGATAGCCTTTCACACAGACGCAGTCCAGGCGGTCACCAAGATGGACATCGACGTCGACAGGGACTTCATCGACCTCCTGTCGATGTCGGCGCACAAGTTCCACGGCCCCAAGGGGGTCGGTGCCCTCTACCTCCGGAAAGGTCACAAGTTAAGGCCCATGTCGTATGGAGGCGGACAAGAAAGGGGCATCAGGCCTTCAACGGAGAATGTGCCCGGCATCGTCGGTCTGGGCGAGGCGATCCGATTGTCCATGTCAGATATGGAGAGGACGGTCGAGAACATGACGTCGATGAGGGACAAGGTCATCGAGGGGACCATCTCATCTGTGGAAGGGTGCCATCTCAATGGGCACAGGACGAAGAGGCTCTGCAACAATGCGAACTTCAGGTTCGACCGCATCGACGGAGAGGCATTGGTACTCAATCTCGATTACGAGGGAATTGCGACCTCGACGGGTTCGGCGTGCTCATCCAGGAGCAGCGAGACATCTCATGTGCTGAAGGCCCTCGGTCTGGAGGAGAAGGAATGCAAGGGCTCCCTCAGGGTCACCCTAGGCAGGATGAACACCATGGGCGAGGTCGAGAGATACCTCACGACCCTGCCGCAGGTCATCAAGAGATTGAGGGGCCTGGCCCCTTCCGAGGTGTTCTCCATGGAAAGATCGGAGGCGGGGACGTGCCGTACAACAGAAAGGTGATGGACCATTTCATGAGCCCCCGGAACGCGGGGGACATGGAGTCGGCCGACGGCGTCGGAAAGGCCGCGAACCAGGTTGATGGTGACGTCGTCATCGTTCGCATCAAGGTCAAGGACGGCAAGATATCCGAGGTGAAGCACCAGGTGTTCGGGTGCGCCGCGGCGATCGCTGGCAGTTCGGCGTTCACCGAGATGATCAAAGGAAAGGCCCTGGAGGACGCATTGAAGATATCTAGACAGGATGTCGCGGATTACCTTGGAGGACTACCTGAAGGCAAGATCGGATGCTCGATACTCGGTCCAGACGCCCTTAAGATGGCAGTGGACGATTACAATTCCAGAAATAGATGATGCATCCGCCGGATACTAGTTCCTTGAAAGGTCCTGGCATACTGCATTTTTCTCAAAGGAGGTGTCAGCCCCTGATCAATCAGTTGATGCCAGTAAGATCATCACTTCTGCATCAGGCAACAACGAAGAAAAGAAGGTCATCGATCCCGCCGTTCAAGGCGGGAAAAAAATGGTCTTTCTCAGACCTTGGTGATCATTCGGCGGTCCATCGCGACGAGGTACATGACCTCCTCACCGGAGTGGAGCTGGCCCTCGAACTCCTCGTCGATCGGCAACGAGAAGTTCTCGAAGGTCTCAAGGTCCATGAGCTGGACCTCCTTTCCCTGGACCGCGAGGATCTGCGCCTTGCGCTTGTCGATCATCGGGACCTGGACCCTGTGCTTCACGGGGTGCACTATGCTCCTCTTCTTCTTATCGAAAATGCCTACCGCATCGATGTTGGCCTTGGCCTCACCATGCTTCCCAGGCTTGGATGTGGACATAGAAACGATCTTGCAGGGCTCATCATCGATCAACATGTAGCGCCCTTCCTTCAGCTCGCGTACCTCAGACTGTGTCCATGACATGACTATCAATCCCGTCAATTGTGCTTCGATTTATAAACCTTGCCCTTGTCTGGTCGCCTCTGCTGACGTTGGAACTGGGGCTGTGCACGCCTCGGGGGGTTCGGATACTTCTCCCTGATCTCCTTGACCCTGGCCTCCATGTCGGCCACGAGCTTGTCGCCCATGAACTCGCCTTTGAAGAAATCGACCTTGACGGCTATGGATATCTTTCCTCCCAACGTCCTGGCCACCTTTCCCCTCTGCCAGTACGGGGCCTTGTTCACCATCGGGTGCTGGAATATGATGCCATGCTTCGGCGGGTTCTTGCCCGTCTTCAGGTGAAGGAACAGCGCTTTCTCGGCCCCCAATAGCTGAAGGGTGCTCGATGGCAGCCTGGCCAATCGTCCCAGGCCTCCGCCGAGAGACACCATCCGCGCCGCCAGATTGGCCGAAAGAAGCGCCGTCATGTTAGGCGCGACCTTCTGCATCGACTCCTGGATGTACTTGTCGAGGTCCGCCTTCCTCTGGTAGAGGTCGAAGAGCGATGAGGCGAAGGACCTGATGACATCGATGTCATCCTCGAGCATCTCGGAACCGACCGACTCAAGGTCCACTTCGAGGGACCTCAGGATATCCTCCCTGCTGCCGCCCTTCGCCACCAGCTCGGCGTATCTCTCCTCCCTCGCATAGTCGGCCAGCTCGGGGAAGTAGAGACCATACCACTCGTGAAGGCGTTCGCTCATGAGATTGATGGTCTCGATCAGGTCGTCGGTGGCCCTTATCGCCTGGGCGACGCACTTGTCCTCGCTAAGAGGCTCCCTGGTCCTGATCTTTCCCAGCTCGACCATCACGCGCTGCATGAGGTCAGGGGGCATCTGGTAGTCCTGCGGGCGTATGAACGACGAATCGAAGAGGACCGGCTTGCCAAGCTTGGCGAGCCTCGGCTCCGCCACCTTCATCCTCTTCACGGCAAGGGATCTCTCCTCGGGCAATATCTCCCCTTTCTGGATCGCCGCAAGCCTCTTCGCTATGGACTTCGCGTCCTTTTCGAAGATGACCGACCTCTTCACGATCTGCCCCTCGCAGAGGAACACCCCGAACCATTTCGTCACAAGTATCATTCTAAGCCCTCTCAGTGCGTCAAATTCATTATCTTCTCGATCTCGTCCGTCGGAAGGGGGTCCCCCTTCTCGATGGCGATGAGCTTGTACTGCATCTCGGCCATGAACTCCAGCGTCTCCATCCTGTGGTACGCCTCCTTCATGGTCCTCCCGACCGTTATCGCCCCGTGCTTGTCAAGCAGGAACGCCGTTGCTTCCCCCATCGCCGCCTTCAGTCCTGCGGCGAGGTCATCGGAGCCTGGTGTGGCGTACTCCACATAGGGCACCTCCCTTCCAAGGACCAACAAGGCCTCCGGCGTCAGGGATGTGAACACCCTCAGTCCCGCCACCGCGAAGATCGTGCTGTACATCGGATGGGTGTGGATGACGGCCTTGACGTCCTTCCTTTCTCGGTAGAACGCCAGATGGAACGGCGTCTCCATCGACGGCTTGCCATCGGTCAATGGCCTTCCGTCATCGATGCTCACCTCGATCACGTCCGTTACGGTAAGCATACCCTTGCACGCTCCCGATGGCGTTATGAGCATAGTCGCTTCGTCAGCCTTGATGCTGATGTTGCCGCTGGTCCCGCTCACTAGCCCCCTGTCGTATAGGTACTTGCCGTACTTGACGATCTCCGACCTCTCCTCCGCGAACCTCATGATAGCCTAGCCTCCCTGACCTTAACGACGTCCTCAGGCTTGAGGACTCCTATCTCCGTGATGATCCCGGAGAGGTATCTGTGCGGCGTCATATCGAACGATGGGTTCAGGGCGGGGCATCCTTTCGGGGCCACTCTCATCCCGTCGATCATTGTGACCTCGTCCTCGGAGCGGTCCTCGATCGGGATCTCCTCGCCGCTCTTTATGCTGAAATCGAAGGTCGAGATCGGCGCTGCCGTGTAGAACGGGATCCCGAGCTCATGGGCCAGTACCGCCTTCTCGTAGGTGCCGATCTTATTGGCGAAGTCGCCGTTGGCAGCTATCCTGTCCGCCCCGACTATGATGACGTCCACGCCCTTCCTCATGAAGTGCCCTGACGCGCCGTCCGGTATTATCGCATGTGGTATGCCTTCGTTGAGCATCTCGAAGGCCGTAAGCTTCATCCCCTGGAGCCTTGGTCTGGTCTCGGAGACATAGACGAACATCTGCTTGCCTTTCCTCCAGGCCTCCCTCATCGGAGCGAGCGCGGTGCCATGATCGACCGTCGCCAGCGCCCCTGCGTTGCAGTGGGTCATGATCTTCGCGCCGTCCTTGATCAGCGGTTCGCCATGGACCCCTATCATGCGGCACTTCTCGACGATGGAATCGCAGTATGCCTCCGCGGCCTCGACCGGGTCATCCCCTTCGGCCAGCTTTCGAAGCATGTGATCGACCGCGAAGAAAAGGTCGTGAGCTGTAGGCCTTGTCGACCTCAATGTCCGGGCGGCGGCCTGAAGGTCCTCGCCGTCCCTCTTCGCGAGGAGCATTCCGTAGGCTGCGGCGGCGCCGATGGCCGGCGCTCCCCTGACGGTCATGTCCCTGATCGCGTCGGCCACCTGACCGCACGACCGCAGCTCCAGTATCCTGACGTCATGAGGGAGGCATCTCTGATCGATCATCATAACCTTCCCGCCCTCGTACCAGAGCGCTCGGACCTCCCTGCGCTCTCCATCGATCTCTAGCTTCATCTTCTCGTCAGACCTCAGGGCGCTTAGGTTAAAAAATGATTCGTCCTTCGTCGGGCGAACTGCTCCGAAACATCGTTTTGCAGACGAAGCTTTAATTACCTTGATGCGGAATCTAATCTTCTGGTATCAAATGGCCAAGAAGGACTCGGATTTTGACGTCTATTCTACAAGTGCAGGCCTGAGGCAGATATCCAATCCAGTCAGGCAGAAGATACTTTCCGAGCTCCAGCGCCACGACCTGAGCCTCAGCGAGATCGCCTTATTGACGAGCAAGGCCCAATCGACCCTATCGGTCCATCTGGACAAGATGGTCATGGAAGGCCTTATCGGTTATCGTGATGACCCGCAGGATAACAGGAGGAAGATATTCTATCTGATCTCCAGGCCTGTCGGTTCATCGGTCGTCCCGAGGGAGGAGCTCAAGAAGGCGATAGGCAACACCATCGCCAGGAGCATCGGTCTGCCCAGCACGTTCCTCAAGGGCATGATACGCTCCATCGTCATCGGAATGGAATCGATAGGGTTCAACATGGACCCGATCCTCAAGGACATAGGCCGCCAGATCGGTAGCGAGGTGTCAAAGCGGTTCAAGTCGGACAACGTGGAAGGCCTGATCCAAGAGGTCAAGGAGTTCTACAAGGAGCACGAGCTCGGCGAGGTCGTCGTCTATTCGGTCCATCCGGTCACGCTCATCATCAAGGACGAGTACGACTGTTCCAAGGCGCCAGATGTCGGAAGGACGCTGTGCCTTCTCAACGAAGGCATGCTCGAGGCGATATTCGAGGCGAAGCTGGGCATGCCCCTGCGCGTCGCGGAGAAGGAGACGTTCGGCTCGAACTTCAACATGTGCAAGTACGTCATCGAGCCGTCGCTCTGAGCCAAGGTTAAATATCGATTTGCCAATCCGAAGCGCATGGTCGTGAAGCGCCGCCCGTACGACATGATCTATCTGATGACGTTCGAGTTCGCACTCATCGTGCTGCTCTTCTACAGCGCAGCGGCGCTGCTGCTGATGGCCTTTGGTAACAGCGACGAGGACCTCATCGCCAACCTAGGCGTGGACGCGTCCGATTTCCTGAAGGACAACGGCCGCCTGCTGACCGAATCCTTCGGAGCGGTCATGGCAGTATTGACCGGCCTGACAGCTATAGAGACCTGGGGCATGTTCAAGAGAAAGGGATGGGCCTATCCTTTCGGTGCCCTGCTGTCGGTCGTGACGGTCCTGGCGAACTCCTTAGCGATCGTCGTGTTCGGTTTCGGGGACCTTCAGTTCGCGCTGAGGCTGGCGATATGTGTCGTCCTCCCTTTCCTGGTCATCTACTACCTGAGAAGGCCCGACATCGCAGACTATTTCTTGAAAAGATAGGGGAGCTCGCTTCATATCGAAGCTAGCTCATCGATTCCTTTTCACATCATCCATATTATGCAAGGTTCTCGGGGTTCAGTCCCTTCAGCTCGTCGAGAACGAAGATGCCGTCCTTCCTGATGAGCACATCATCGAACCATATCTCCCCGCCGCCGCACTGCTTCGTCTGGATCAGGACGATGTCCCAGTGGACCGCCGATCGGTTGCCGTTGAAGGCGTCGTCATAGGAATTGCCCGGCGTGAAGTGGAACGAACCGCAGATCTTTTCGTCGAACAGGGTGTCCAGCATCGGTTTCGTGACGAACGGGTTCAATCCGATGGCGAATTCGCCGACATACCTCGCCCCCTCGTCCGTATCTAGGATCTGGTTCATGCCCTTCGTGTCCGAGGACGTGGCCTCGATGATCTTCCCGTCCCTGTACTTGAAGCTCATGTTGTCGAAGATCTTGCCGTCGTACAGGCTCCTCGTGTTGTAATGGATGACACCGTTCACGGAGTCCTTGACCGGGGCGGTGTACACCTCTCCGTCAGGGATGTTCATGTGGCCATCGCATTTGATTACCGGAATGCCCTTGATCGAGAAGGTGAGATCGGTGCCCGGGGCCACAAGCCTGACGCGGTCCGTCTTGGACATGAGCTTGACGAGGGGGTCCATCGCATCTGACATCCTCTTGTAGTCAAGCGTCGTCGTGTTGAAGTAGAAGTCCTCGAAGGCCTCCGTCGACATCTCTGCCAGCTGCGCCATCGAAGGCGTTGGCCACCGGAGCACCACCCATTTCGTCTTCGGCAGTCTCCAGTTGATGTGGACGGGCTGCCACCAGTACTTCCTGTACAATGCCATCTTCTCGGCCGGTACGTCAGAGTGCTCGGTCGTGTTGCTTGAGCCTCTCATGCCAATGTATGCCTGGGACCTCTTCATCTTCTCCAGCTCGACCTCTCCAAAAAGTTTCATGGAGGCCTCGTCAGCTCCAGAATAGAGCTTGCGCAGCGCCCTCGGGGATTTTTGAGATATGAGCGGTATGCCCCCAGCTTCGTACACGGCTGAGATCATCAGCTCGACCATCTCCGCGGGGATGTCGAAGGCCTCGATATAGACCGTCTCCCCTTTCTGGAGCTTGATGGAATAATTGACGAGCACATCAGCCAGTTTCTTCATCCTCGGGTCATACATCGGGAGGTTCAACGTAATGTCAGGTAAAAATGTTTAGCGTCTACCGCATCATTGACGAATAATCACCGATCGCGAACAACTGGCGTCTACCTGGAAATATCATTACATGGTCATCTAGAATAATGAAAAATTAAAAAGGAGGAGGTGCCGCCCCCTCCATGGGGAAGATGTTTACTTTCTCTTGCGTAGCAGATAGATCGCCGCTGCCAGCACCAGAACGACCACCAGGACGATGACGATTATCGGCAATATATCGATCCCGCCATCTGATTGCGTGGCGAGCTCGATGGTACCGACATTGAGCGACTCCCCGATGTCCAGGGTAGCCGCAATGGTGCGGTTCTCCATCCCGCTCCTGCCGATATCTATCGTGTACGTTCCCGGGGCGACCTCGAACTGGAAGTCGCCATTGGCGTCTGATTCCGCTACAAGGACATCGTCCAGCCTGATCGTGGCCCCGGCGATCGGGTCGCCGTTGGAATCCACGACCTTTCCTGCGACGACCGCCGTCGACGGAACGGTCTCGAAGGACCACGATACCGGCGCCATCGCGTTCGATGCCAGGTCGGACCCTTCCACCAGTACCACATAGGTCAGTCCTCTCGCCAAGGCCGTGGCGGGTGTGACCGTCACGGTATCGTTGTCCCAGGTCAGGGTCGCGATCACTCCGTTGATGTAGACCGAAACAGTGTCCTGATCCATGGCCTCGGAGAACGTGATGACGATCGGTGTGCTCAAGGTCACGTTGGTTCCCTCTGGGGAGCGTTCAATGACAGTCGGGGCCGTGAGGTCGATCGTCACGTTGACGACCACTACCACCTGGTTTCCTGCAGCGTCGGTCACGCGGAGCGATATGGCCTTGGTCCCTTCCGTCAATCCCGTCAGCGAGTAAGAGGTTCCCGTTACCGTCGTCCAGGTACCATCGAGACCAATCTCGATCGTGCTGACACCGGAACCGGCGTCGGTAGCAATCCATCCAATGAGGATCGTGCTCGCGTTGAGCCTCGCACCTTCAGCAGGATCCGACATCGAGGCGGTCGGTGCTATCGTGTCGACGGTGAAGGTGACGCTGTCCGTCGCTACGTTACCAGCGTTGTCGGTCGCCCTGACCTCAACGAGGTGAGCTCCTTCCAGCATATCGTTCAGCAAGCTCTCGTTCACGAGGGCCATGGCCTGCCAGGTTCCACCGTCTAGGCGAATGGCGTATTCAAATATACCAGACGTGACGTCCGATCCGGACCAGAGGACCCTCACAGAATCCTCGGTCAGATAGGGAATGGCCGGCAACGTTATTGTCAATGTCGGAGCCGTTATATCGACAACGAAGGTCACAGAGACCGCCGCACATAGGTTGCCTACGGAATCGTTAGCCCTGACGTCAACGGTGTGAGCCCCTTCGGCCAAACCGGTCAAGGCCCAGACGGTCGCCGTAGCGACGTTCGTCCAAGCTCCTCCGTCCAGTCGAACCTCGTAATATCCGATCCCGTTGGCATCGGTCCCGGTCCACGTCACGTTGACATCGTTCAGATTCAAGTATGTCTGGGTCGGGGCGGTTATGGTCACCGCCGGAGGCGTCGTATCGACCGTGAACGTCACGGACGATATCGGTCCCATGTTGCCAGCGCTGTCATTCGCCCTGACATCGACGGTGTGCAGGCCATCCGCCAGTCCGGTGAAGGGCTTGCTCGTCACGAGAGCGTTGTTGCTCCATGCCCCGCCATCGATACGGATCTCATAGTATGAGACTCCCAACCCCGTCCCATCGGAACCGGTCCAGGTGACCGTCATCGAACCAATTCCTATGATCACGGCATCGGTCGGGGCCGAGATGGTCACGATGGGATCGACGGTGTCGATCACGATCGTCACCGAATCTGACGTACCGAGATTGCCTGCGGCATCGGTCGCTCTGACCTCTATGATATGAGATCCGTCGGCCAGTGGTCCTACGACAGTCTGAAGGTTCATCGAAATGGACGTCCATACCCCACCATCTGCCCTGACCTCATAGTATGCCACACCGGATCCGAGACCGTCCGTGCCCGTCCATGTGATCAGTACGGAGGTCGAGTTGGCTATTCCGATCGATGGAGCGGTTATGGTCACGATCGGTGGAGTCAGGTCGACGATGAACGTCACCGAGACCGCGGCCCCTAGATTGCCTGCCGTGTCGTTCGCTCGGATATAGACGGTATGGGAGCCTTCAGACAGACCATTCAAGGCCCAGTTGGTCGCCAGTCCAAGGTTGTTCCATGCACCGCCGTCCAGTCTCACTTCGTAATAGGCGATGCCGTTTGCATCTGTCCCCGACCAAGCGACGTTTGTGCCGGCCTGGTTAAGGTATGGCTGGTTCGGAGCGGAGATTATGACCGCCGGAGGCGTCGTATCGACCGTGAACGTCACGGACGATATCGGTCCCATGTTGCCAGCGCTGTCATTCGCCCTGACATCGACAATGTGCAGACCATCCGCCAGTCCGGTGAAGGGCTTGCTCGTCACGAGAGCGTTGTTGCTCCATGCGCCGCCATCGATGCGCACCTCATAGTACGCTGCACCCGATCCGGTCCCGTCCGAGCTTGTCCAAACGATCAACGCTGAGGACTGACCGATCAAGGCGCTGTTTCCTGGAGCGGTTATGGTGACGGTCGGGCCAGTTATATCGACGGTGACGGTCACCGAGTCGAGCGCCCCTGTGTTGCCAGCGGCATCAGTCGCTCGGACGTCGATGATATGGGGTCCTACGGACAGAGGCCCAACTGTCGTCTGAAGGTTCAGAGCGACAGGCGTCCATGCGCCTCCATCGACCCTGACCTCATAACCTGTGATGCCTGAACCAGCACCATCAGTTCCGGTCCATGCGACCTGCACCGAGATCGTATTGATGTAGACGCTCACCGGAGCGGTTATCGTTACTACCGGGCTAGTCGCATCAACGGTGAAGGAGTATGATGCAGCCGTGCTCACATGGCCAAGTCCATCGACGGCCCTCAGCAACAGTACGTGAGCCCCGTCGGCGAGTCCCGTCAACAGCCTGGACGTCGTCAGACCTTCGTTCGTCCACGGACCGGCATCGAGCTGCAGTTCATAGTGGTCTATGCCAGAACCCAATCCGTCGGAGCCCGTCCAGTTCACGGTCGTCGACGTCGTGTTTATCAATGTCGGCATCGGGGCCACGAAAGACGCGGTCGGGTTGCTCAGATCGATCGTGAAGTGCACGATCGCGGCAACTCCGAGATTGCCCAAGGCGTCGTATCCGCGGACGGACGCAGTGTGCGGAGCCTCCGTCAGCACGGCCGTCGTGTATGTCATGGCCGTCCCAACGTTGGTCCAGGTCCCTGCGTCGACCCTAACCTCATAATATGAGACCCCCGAGCCAGTACCGTCCGTGCCATTCCAGCCGATCAGGGCCGTGTTCATTCCAATGAAGACATTATCGACCGGGGTAGAGATCGTGACAGTTGGGCCGACCGTGTCGACGAGGAAGTAGACGTTCGTCACCGGACCGAGCCACCCGGCAAGGTCGGTAGCACGTACGCCGACGATGTGCCATCCATTGGTCAGACCAGTGAACAGATGCGAGCCGAAACTTCCGGCCACAGGGGACGAGAATGCCCCTCCATCTATCTGGTACTCAAAGGAGTCAGCACCGCTGCCAGCGTCATTTACGACCCAGGAGACCATCACCGAGTTCGTGTTGAACATCGTGTTGTTCACCGGGCTGCTGATCGTCACTACCGGCCCTGTCGTATCGACGACGAACGACACTTGGGCTATGGCCTGGACCGGTCCTGCGCCGTTGGCGCGGACCTGGAACGCATGCGTGCCGTCCGCCAGACCGCTCACGGTCTGAGACAACGCCAATCCCGCATCGGTCCAGCCGAGGTTATCTATGTTGGTGTCGAAGGACGTGGCCGCGCCCGTCGTCATCGCCCAGGTGATCGTCACCGAGCTCGAAACAGATATTGAGCCGTCCGCCGGACCTGTGATGCTCACGGCGAAGGTGTTGGACGCCGGCGTGGTGATCGTCTTGCTGCCTGAAGGCTGCCCGAGATAGGTATTGACGGCCGTCACCCAGTATGTGTACTGGGTGTTCGCGACGACCGTTGCATCGACATAGCTCAGCGTGTTGCCGTCGACGAACCCGATCGGGGTCGCCGGGTCATCCGACCTATAGATGATGTAGTTGTTCACCGGGCCGAACAAGGTATAGTTCGGGGCGCTCCATGTCAATTCGACATAGAGCCATCCGGTCGTCAAGGTCAGATACTGCGGCGGTCCAACAGGGCCTGACAACGGCTTGGCATCGCTCTGCGGAACGTTCTGTATCACGTAAGCACTGTCGACGATTCCGTCATAGGCCACATCTGGTGCTATCCAATCCGACCATACGTTCCCAAAGCTGCCCGTTGGGTCCGTCCAGAGGTTCGAACCATCCGAATAGGCCTGGACGTTCGCAGATGAGTAGACAGCGGTCGCACCATTGTTATCGAGGAAATAGTTCTGATAGATCCTGTTTGAGCTGCTTCCGAACAGCGATACGACCCCCTCGAAGGTGTTGTAAAGCAGATGGTTGTCGTGGACCTGGTTGAGCGTTGATGAATCAAGCCCGATACCGACGTTGCCGTTTATCATGAAATGATTGTGGTGAATGAGATTGCTATCGGAGTTGAATAGGTACATCCCATTTCCGGTCGCTGAGAACTCGGTGTTGTTCTCGATGGTGTTCCCATTGCTCGCCTCCAGATAGATTCCGTCCCGGACAGTGCTGTCTATGCTGTTCCCTGCGACCCTGCTGTTCTGGACGTTGGTCAATCCGATGCCATCCTGTGTGATGATCCAGATCGTGTTGTTCTCGATGCGGCCGTTCGAATTCTGTCCGGCCGAGCCGATCACTGCGATGCCGATGGTGGAATCGGCGATAGTGTTGTTCAGGATCAGGAAATTGATCGACGCTAGACCATCGGTGCCTAGATAGATCGCGCCTCCCGCGCCGGTCATGTTGTTGACCGAGTTATCCGAGATCTCAGTGCCCGTCGTTCCCTGTACTTGGAATCCTTCTCCTCCCAAGGTCAGAAGGTTGGACCTGAAAATGTTCCTGTCGCAACCCGCACCGACATAGACCTGAACGTTGTTGCTGGAGATGGTATTGTTGTCGACCATGTTATCGGTCGAAGTGGTGCTTGGTGGCGAAGGTAACGCTTCGATGAACAGGCCCTCTTCGGTGTTGGAAGAGAGCGTGCTTCCGGTCACGATGTTGTTGCTAGAGGCTATGATGGAAATGCCGCGCGTGTTGGCGGTGATCGTACAGTTGTCGATCTTACCGTTCACGACATTGTAGAGGGTGATACCAGAACCCAATCCGTACGGGATGGCCCCTGGAAGGGCCTGAGCCGAGGATGCCCCAAAGATGCTCGAGTTGCTGATGACGAAATAGCTGGTCGTGTTGCCGATATATATTCCGTTCAATGAACCGGCAGCGTCAATCTCTTTAGAATCCAGGATATATGGATCGATGGCCGTTCCCGTTCCTGTGAACCCGTTCGAAATGAATTCGGCATTGGAATTTATTCGGAAAGAGGTCTGGGGGGTCAAGGCTGCAAGCGGTAATTTGTTCTCCGAACTGCCACTCGAGGCCAACCCCATAGGGATCATGATCGATAAGCTGGCAAATAACAATGTGAAAACTACGAACAGGGCGAGCATTTTACTGATCTTCATCAAGACACCACCGACAGCCTTCAATTTCGTTCGATAGGCTTGCAGGCTTTTCTTGAGCCTATAGCTAATAATACTTTCTACTTCAAAAAAATCCTCAACCTCGATTTGTTACGCTTGTTAACGGGCTTCGGAGAATTTAAAAAAAGATACTCATATAATATGGAATATAGCGAATCAAATATCGAACATCATCTGAATAATTGTTGCATCTGGACATTTCAATATTTAATAATGAATAATATATTTTTCCACGCGAATTAAAGCTCTCATGTGAAATTACACAATCATTAAGTATCGCCTCCTCACAAAATTTTCCTACCCTTCAAGGTGTCCTTATGAAATCTGAAGATTGGAAGAAGATCACAAAGACGGGGGTGGCCGTGCTGATCATCGTCATGATGTTGTCGGTGATATTCGTGCCGTTATCCCCGCCCAAAGCCAGTGCAGCAATGGGGTCGGATGTGATGGGCCCGGGCGGGCTCGCTGTTCCGCACTATTTTGGCCCCTATCCCAACTACGCCACGAGCGACCTGCCCTCCGTGACATACAATCCGGATGGGAGCATCGCCTCCGTTACTGGAGGCATCAGGAAGTTTATGGATTCATTGCCTGGTTTTGGAGAGGCCAATGCGAACGACCTAGGACAGTATATCCCGATCGCTGTTTCTGATACACAGAGCTATCCCGGCTCTGATTATTACGAGATCGCGCTCGTGGAGTTCAGAGAAAAGATGCATCCGGATATTCCGGCTACCAAGCTAAGGGGATACGTGCAGCTCGAGACCACAGTGAACTTTGCCACGAGCAAGCACATACCGCTGACCTATCTGAATGGAACGCCGGTCCTCAAGTACGACGGATCTCAAGCCATCGCATATGACAACCCGCATTATCTGGGACCTTTCATAGTCGCGATGGAAGACACCCCAGTAAGGGTAAAGTTCATCAACTTGCTCCCGACGGGAGAAGCTGGTAAGCTGTTCCTGCCAGTAGACAAGACGATAATGGGAGCCGGAATGGGCAACATCCCTATGATGGGCCTAGACGGAATGCCCATGTTGAATCCTGACGGCTCCATCATGTACGAGGAGTACACCGAGAACAGGGCTACATTGCACCTTCACGGTGGAAGGACGCCCTGGATCAGCGATGGAACGCCACACCAGTGGATAACTCCGGCAAATGAGAACACTGTCTATCCTGAGGGTGTGAGCGTCTATGACGTTCCTGACATGGGAGTACAGGAGCCAGGCTCGCAGACGTTCTACTATACGAACGCTCAGAGCGCAAGGCTCATGTTCTACCACGACCACGCATACGGGATCACTAGATTGAACGTGTACGCTGGGGAGACTGCCGGGTATATCGTTCGCGACTCGGTCGAGCTTGCACTGATCTCGAACGGCATAATACCGTCCGCCGAAATACCGCTGGTCATCCAGGACAAGACCTTCGTTCCAAACATGACCACGCCCATCGAGAACATGTGGGGCATGTTCGACTCACAGCTGGCCTTCCAGGACCCGACCTGGAACTCGACGATGTGGGGCAGTACGGGCGATCTGTGGTATCCGCATGTGTACATGACCATGGCAAATCCAGCCGATCCATCCGGTCAGAGCATGTTCGGCCGCTGGATGTACTCGCCGTGGTTCTGGCCGCCAAAGGACCCGACATACGGGCCAGTGCTGAACCCATACTATGATCCATTGAACCCGAACGACCCGATGGAGCCGATGTACATTCCGGGAACGCCCAATCCATCGTCCCCGGGCGAGGCCTTCATGGACACGCCGGTGATCAACGGCGCGGCATATCCGTACCTTGAGGTCGACCCCCAGGCGTACAGGTTCCGCATCTTGAACGCCGCTGACGACAGGTTCTTCAACCTCCAGCTATACGTCGCGGACCCGACCGTGACGACCTTCGATGGAAGGTTGAACACCGAGGTCAAGATGGTCCCGGCCGTTCCGACCATTGGCCATCCAGAGGGATGGCCTATCGATGGAAGGGAGGGAGGGGTCCCGGACCCCGCGACCGTCGGTCCAGAGATGATCCAGATCGGCAATGAGGCCGGTTTCCTGCCAGCGCCGGTGGTGCTGCCTAACCAGCCTGTCGATTGGAACATGAACATGGGCAACTTCGACATGGGCATATTGAACAAGTACACGCTGCTGCTCGGAAGTGCCGAGAGGGCCGATGTCATCGTCGACTTCTCCCAGTACGCGGGGCAGACTCTGATATTGTACAACGACTGCCCGGCTCCGACACCGGCAGGAGACCCGCGCCAGGACTATTATACAGGTCATCCTGACATGACAGAAGAGGGCGGTTCTCAGACGACCATCCCCGGATATGGTTCCAACACCAGGACGCTGATGCAGATCCGCGTCAGCAATAACGCAGCTGCCGCTCCGTTCGACATCGCAGCGCTCAATGCGGCGTTCAATACGACCGGCACGCAGGATGGGGTGTTCAAGCAGTCACAGAACGACATCATCGTTCCGCAGGCCTACTACAACTCCGCCTACAATGCTACCTGGACGAACCAGTTCGCGAACATCTACAGCAGGAGCCTGACCTTCACTCCGATCGGATCGACGACACCGGTCACGATCCCGTTCGAAATGAAGGCCATCCAGGACGAGATGGGCGAGGCCTATGACCACGAATATGGCAGAATGGCCGTCCACTTCGGAATACAGGTCGAGACCACGCTGCCGCAGGCGCAGACCCTTATCCTGTACGGGTTCGCATCGCCTCCCACAGAGGTGATGGCATCGGACATGCAGGGAACGTTGCTGGGAACCTTGTCCGATGGCACTCAGATATGGAACATCGTGCACAATGGGGTCGATACTCACCCCGTACATTGGCACATGTTCGAGGTCCAGCTGATCAACAGGGTCGCATGGGACAACAACATACGAGAACCGGACGCCAATGAGCTCGGCTGGAAGGAGACGCTGCGCGTCAATCCGCTGCAGAACACGATAGTCGCCTTGAGGCCAGTGGTGCCTGACGTTCCGTGGGACATCCCTAACAGCGAGCGCCTGCTCGATCCGACATCCCCCGATGGCGCTATACTCGAGACCAACGCGTTCTCGGTGAACGCGGAGCCGATAACCGTCGTAAACCATGTGATCAACTTCGGGTGGGAGTACGTGTGGCATTGCCACATCCTCGCGCACGAGGAGAACGACATGATGAGGACGATGGCCGTCGCGGTCTCGCCGGTGGATCCATCAGGCCTTACTGCGGTCAAGCAGGGGGGCAAGATGGTGCTGAACTGGGCCGACAATTCCCTAGGCGAGTCGGGCTTCCTGATCCAGAGGGCGACCGACGCCAATTTCCTCACGGGGGTGGTTTCCTTCGAGGTAGGGAAGGACGTGACTACCTACGAAGATACGACGATAGCTCCGACGGGAGCGTACTGGTATCGTGTATATGCCATCAATACGGTGGGTGACACATGGGACTATGCAGCGGCCGCGGGCAATCCTGGGATCCAGAACTTCCCCACGGTCACCGTCAGCTCAGGACCGTCCAACGTGGTCGGTCCTCCGGCGGGCGTGATCAAACTGGTCTCTGTCACGCAAACAGGTGCCAGAGGAGCTCCGGTGCTCGTCAAGTGGACATATATGCCGTCCGGAAGCCAGTCCGGCTTCCTGATACAGAGATCGACCTCGCCGCTGTTCAACCAGAACCTGCAGCAGACCGTTGTCGGACCTAACGTGTTCAGCTATTCCGACAGAGGTTTCACGCCAGGCGTGCTGTACTACTATCGCGTGACGGCGATCGGATCTGGAGGACCGGTCTGGTCGAACACTCTGTCAATTGTGCCGCATCGGTAAACCTTTCAAGAGAGGGGCCGGTCATCACGTGATCGGCCCCAAATCATTTTTCAA
>JAJFUT010000005.1 GCA_021372315.1 Methanobacteriota archaeon | reverse complement strand
ACCCGAAATTTTTACATATCACATGTTCTCCTAATGACAGGACGTGAGGATATGCTAGCTCTTACACCGACAGATCTCAGTAAGGTAAAGCAAGGGGACATCGAGAGGGAGGCCTTGAGGATATCCATCATCGCGGAGCTTGACGCGATCTCCCTCTATGAACAGTTAGCTGACATGGTTGGGAAGGAAGACATGAGGAAGGTCTTCCTCGACGTGGCGAAGGAAGAGAAGACCCATGTCGGCGAGTTCCAAGCTATGCTCCTCAAATACGACAAGGACCAGGCGAAGGAGCTGGAGAACGGTCGCAAGGAGGTCGAGGAGCTTACCGAGTGATGCTCAGGCGCGATCCGAACCTGTCTTCAGAGCGATGATCGCACCTTCTGTGCTTTTCTCGGTAGGTCTACATACCGATCGCGGTCGACAAGTCTATCCGCCGCTATCGGAATAATTTTTTCAACCATCTCGTCCGGCGACATCTCGACATCGATCCAGGATCCCTCATCGAACAGTTCTTTTCGAACATCCCTCCCCACGAGATCGTCCGTTCCCGGTCTCATGCGGAGGATGACCGACCCTTCGATCAACGTCCTGTCGTTCGTTATGCCATCCTCATCTCCATCGATTATTGCGACGATCGGCACGCCAAATCGGGCCAGGACGCTGCCTGCCGTGCGGCTGGTATCGTCCCCGATGGTCACGACCAAGGAAGCTCCCCTGCAATGGTAGATGGCCCGTTCCGCCGCGTGATCGATGAGATGGACGCCTCCCTTCCCCTTCCCTATTATCACGCGTGGTACTGCCGACGTCCTGCGGACCACGCCGCTCCTGACATGTGCGGTCGAAGGGTCATAAGGACCCAATCGCGCCACTCCAGTCGGCTTCAGGTCGATCCCTCTTGCGACGATGTTCCCGGCGCTATCCTTGCCGATCGAGACATCGGCTCTCGATGCCCTGCCGACGACGACCCCGTTCACCCAGACGTTCTCACCAGTGATTACGCCGCCTAGATCGCGCCATTCGCCCTCGCAAGGCTCCAAAGGAACGCCGTCCACGACGGGACGCCCCATCTCATTGGAGACCTCATCCGCGAACTCGTTCCTTTCCGCGCTCCAGAGGATGATCGCCAACCGATCGACCTGCATCAGTGGTCTTGTCACTCGGCCGAGCGATCTGTTGTGAACGATCGCTCCGAACCGCATTGCCGACTCCGGGGTCTTGGCGCTGTTCGCAAGTATCAGGACGTCCGCCCAGTCGTTGAACTTGACAAGGGTCTCCGATGGGACCCTTCGCATGCTGATGTCTATCAGGTCATCAAGTCCAGCGTCGACGACGGCGGCCACGCCGGTATACCCGCTCATGACGGTGCGGACCTCCCCTCGTCGCTGAAGGAACGAGATGAGCTGTGCGACCAGACCTGTATCGATGGCTTCGGGACCGTGGACGACGACAGCGTATCTCAAGAACGTCACGCCATGTGTATCCTTGGACCATAATATGATACATCTGTCATCTGAAATCATATTTGATGAAGCACCAGTCGAAAATTGTTCAACTAGTTCGATGGAATTATGCGAGTGGTCAGATGTTTAAAAAAGCGGTCTTTCCAGAAAATGCATCCTATGCGTCAGTGCGATTGGCGAGCTGCCTGATCTGAAACGATCGTTCTCCGTTCATGGAACGATACCGGCCTCGGATCCAATGAAACCCAATGTGCTCCCACTTGTAGTTCGAACCTATGATCACGACCCATCCATCTCGGGTCATTTCGCGGCGATCGTTACGAGGACGAGATGGCGTATTCGTCCATCATCATAGAAAATGCATGGTTCCGGTCCGATCGATAAGTATTCGGTCCATCTACGAAACTTTTCAACAGGACCTGGTGCCTTCACAGCTCAAGTCCGATCTCTTCGGGACAGAGATCCCTCGCTATCTCGGTCTTCCCTTCCTTCTTGAGCTGGGATTCAACTGCCCATGCGCCGATGGATGTCAGCATCGTCGTTCCGATGACCACCATCGCCACGATCCCGAGCAGCGTTTCCTTCGTGATCCCTTCCGACACCCCCATCGTGAAAGGGAGGATGGCCACGATCACGGTGCACAGCCCTCTCGGGAACATAAGCCTCAGTGCGATCAATTCCGACCGTTCCCAGTGGTTCAAACGTTTGAACACACTGACGACGACCTGCCTGATTAGGAATATCACAAGGAGTACGATGCATCCGTAGAACAGCAATTCCGATGTGAAGGTCAGCATCGAAACGAAAAGTCCGAGGAACGTGAAGAAGAATACCTTGATGAAGAACGACGTCTCCTCGTTCAGGATAAGGAAGTTCTCATCGATGCCCACCTTCTTCAGGTCAAGATGCGGCAGGACGGGTAGATTATGCGCGTTGCTGAGAACAAGTCCGAAGACCAGGACTGCGATTACCCCGCCGCCCGCCGGTGCCACGATCTCGCAGATCGCGAATATCAACAGGATGACGGCCAGGGTCAGAATATAGTAGTAACGGTATTGACGCAGGACCGACGTTGAATATAGCCAGACAACTCCCATAACTACGCCCAGGGCGACGGCGATGATTATCGATATGGCCAATGTTGCCAGTGCTCCGGAAAGGCCCACTGCGGGGGAACCGAGGACAATGACTATCGCCGTCCCTAGACCGACGACGGCGACGTCTGTAATCGCTGATTCTAGCGTAAGCACCGTCTTGATCCTCGTCGAGCAGCTCATCCTCATGATGAGCGGAATGACCGTCGGGGCGGAGGTCGAACCAAAAACGACGCCGGCCAGCAGAGCCATCGCTACCGGGACGTCAAGCACCACGATGAAGAACACCATCAAGGCAGATATGATCAAGACCAGACCGAGAACTGACAAAGCCCCTGCGACACGTCCAGCCTTCCGTATCTCCGGGATGTCCAGCTCCAGTCCTCCGGTGAACATGATGAACGCCAGCGCCAGCGAGGAGACGAAGGGTATGAGCGTGTCTACAAGATCGCTCATTTCCGAGGTGATGATCCCGAGCGCGGAAGGCCCGATGAGCCATCCAAACAACATGATTATCAGGATATCGGGGGCCTTGAACCTTCTAAATAGGAGATTGGCCAGATACCCAACGATTATAGCAACCCCTGCGATTATAAACAACGTTGCCGAATCGAGCTCCACCATCGTTATGAAAAGTAACCCCATATTATAAATGAGATGTCCTCGGACGATCAATGGCTTGCGACGGACCCTCGACCGATACGCACCACCTCAACCGCCGACGAGCGTGATGACGATGATCATCACCACCCCGCTTATCGCCAAGATCATGCCGGACTTGAACCTCGGCCCCCTCATCCTTCCGGCCCATACGTACCCTATGAAGAACATCAGGACGACGCCGATGATGTTGCTCAGGACGATCGGTGTCAGCATGCCTATGAAAAAGATGTGCGGTATCAGGATCGGGATCGCGGAGACCACGTAGATGACCATGCTTGCGACCGCGCCGAGATAGTCCCATCTATCGAGGGGGAGTCTCACCGGTTCCGTCTGTTTCGAATATTCGTGGATGTCGGAGACGACCTTCGCCTTGTGGGACGGGCCAAGGGCTGAGAATATAGTGCCGCCTAGGTTATCTTCGATGAACTCCCTGGCATCCCCGTCCTCCATCTCCTTCAAGGCGTGCAGGTCGCTGTAGGCCGCGTTCTTGTCGACCGACGACCTCAGTAGGAAGACGATCAAATCCGAGAATCCCCATGCGGCGTTGATCAGGATGGTCGCGGTGATGACCACGGCATCGGACTCCTCTCCCCCCAGCGTGAACCAGAGGGCGTTCGTGACGGCCAATGCAGTGATGATGCCATAGACCATCTCTGACAGAAGGTCGCTCGGAGCGAGTATCGTGAGCAATGCTGGCTCTCTCTTCCGGCTCGCAGCTCTGGCACCGATCCCCTTCATGCGTTCCTCCACTAATGTCAAATTGCTTAATCATACCATCGGCAAAAGGTTCGGACGAGAAAGGAAGGGCAATCCTTAACTTCCTTGATGTCAAGTTACGATCATGTGCCCCAAGTCCAAGGCGGGAACGCTGTTCTTCATCGGGACGGTGCAGTTCCTGATATTGATGATCGTTGCAGAGACGCAGTATCCTGGGTATAGTCCCGCTGACAACTACATCTCAGACCTGGGCCTATGGCAATACGACTCCGCGTACATATTCAACCCGTCCGTCTTCATGTTCGGATTTCTAGGCGCGATCGGCAGCTACATGCTCCTTAGATGCACGGATTGGAAGTGGCTCTCGATCCTTCTGATATTATCGAGCATCGGGGCCATGGGCGTCGGTGTCTTCAACGAGGACGTCGACGGATTGCATTTCATAGTGTCAGCCATGGCCTTCGGGTTCGGCGCGCTCGCCGCCATATCCTCGTACTGGTACCTGCCGTCGAAGATCGGGGTCATAGTGGCGGTCCTTGGCGCTATTGCATTGATCGCGATGATCCTGTACGGGACGGACACCTTCCTCGGCCTAGGGCATGGCGGCATGGAGCGCATGATCCTCTACCCGATCCTCGGGTGGCTGCTGCTGTTCAACGGGTACCTCATAGGGGAAGAGGAGAAGGCAGATGAAAATCAGAAAACGGTTTGAAAGGTTTCGAGCCGATCACTGCTGAGCGTCGAGGTACTTTGCCCAGGCGTATTTCTTGCGGCCCTTCCAGTTAGCGTTGTGGTACACGTAACTGAATATGAGCGGCACGACGGTGGACGCCTCAGCGTAGACCATCTGCTCGTGAGTGGTCTCGACCTTGCCCCACGAGCTCGCCTCTTTGAGGGTCGAGCTGGAGCAGGCCCCGTCCCTGACGTCCGCCACGGTGATCTGGACGGCATACTGGTGCATAGGGACGTCCTTTCCGAGGCACTCCGCGCAGACGACGGTGTCCTGGGCGAAGTTCTTCGGGACCCCGCCTCCGATCATGAACAGGCCGGAGGTCTTTGCCTCCATCTTGATCTTCGTGACCTCATAGAAGTCCTTCACCGAGTCGATCGAGACGTGATCCTTCGGATGCTTGTGCTGGTGCATGACGAGGCCGAACCCCGCGCTGGAATCGGAGAACGCCGGGCAGAATATCGGGACATCGTGCTTGAACGCGAGCTCGACGAGCGAGTTCTTCTTCTTGGCGTTCTTTGTGAGATAGCGACCCATCTCCCGTATGAACTCGCGGGAGGAGTACGGTCTCGGTTCCAAGGTCTCCGCGATCTTGAAGATGGTGGCGTCGCAGTTCTGCAGCTCCTCTTCGTCGATGTAGGTGTCGTAGATCCGGTCGACGTAGTTCTTCCTGAGCATGTGGTCGTCGGTGAACGGCGTTCCTTGGTAGTGCTTGTATCCGAGCGCCTCGAAGAAATCCATGTCGACGATCGAGGCTCCGGTCGCGACGACGGCATCGATCATGTTGTACCGGATCATGTCGGCGTAGACCTGCATGCATCCGCCCGCGCTGGTGCTGCCGGCGAGCGTAAGGAACGTCGTGCAATCCTTGTCCTCTAGCATCATCTTGAGGATGTCGGCCGCCATTGCCGTGTCGCGTGAGCTGAAAGACATCTCGCGCATACTGTCTATGATCGGCGTGGAGTCGTACTTGGTCGCGTCAACATGCTTGACGACCTTCTTCAACAGGTCCTTCTTCTTCATGGTCTTTCACTCGATTCTTATACTATGGTGTTTCGGGGACCCATGCTGCCGGACGGCAGTTCGTCCCCTACAACTAATGACATGGGGGTTCTGTTCTTAAAATTATAGTTAGATGCATTGTTCCAGATGATATGGCTCATAGCACGCTCTCGATCCATCCCGCGGGACGATCGAGGGATGTTCGAACGGTGTCATGGGTTTCATCGTTCGGCACCAATATTTTAAACCCGTCCTCGCCGTTATTAAGGACCGAAGAAGATGATGATCGACTCCCACGTCCACCTCTGGCTCAGACCGATGTATCCCGACAGGATCGTGATGTCCTATCTCGAGCCCCTGCTCGCGCTCGAGGGAGGTCTCACCGACAAGAGGGACAGGGAGGAGTTCTTCCCGAACTCTCAGATGGAGCCAGATACCCTGATGGAGTGGATGCCGAAGGCCGGCGTCGACAGGGCTGTCATCCTCCCGCTCGATTTCGGGGTCGTGGCACCGCCTAAGAAGGATGTCGAGGAGTTCAACGACTGGGTGTTCGACTGGTCATCCAGGTACCCGGACAAGCTGATAGGGTTCATGGGCATAGACCCTCAGAGAGGGGACCAGGCGATAAGGCTGATGAGGAAGTATCATGCCAAGTACGAGCCGAAGGGGATCAAGATCTATCCCCCGACCGGATGGTACCCTTACGAAGAGAGAGTGGCTGATTTTTGGAAGGAGGCGAACGATATGGGCCTTGCCGTCGTCACGCACAGCGGCGCCGCCCCGGAACCTCTGCAGGAGGAAAAGGGAAGGCCCGTCCATTTCAGACCGATCCTCGATCGGTATCCGGACCTTCATCTCATCATCGCGCATCTCGGCGGGATGTACCGCAGGGACATATACGAGATGGCGCCCGACCACCCCAACCTATTTGCCGACTGTTCGGCACTGCAGGGCTGGCTCCCCTCCAATCCCGAGGTCGTCATCAACCGTATGAAGGAGGCGATATCCGTCCTAGGACCGGACCGCATCATGTTCGGTTCGGACTTCCCTCTGTTCGATCTCAACTACCCATACGAGAACTGGTGCCGTTTCATGAGGGAGCAGCCCTACTGCGACGAGGCCACTAAGGAGAAGATTTTGGGGCTGAACGCCCAACGCATCTTCCGCCTTTGATCATGCCAGCGGCTGACCCCAACCGTCGAGGAAGAAGTTCTCTCCGACCGGTTTGCGCGCAGGCCGCTCCTGCTCCTGGGCGATCTGCTTCTCGGATAGCATGGACAGGTCGCCGTTCAGATATCCGCAAATGACGAGCGTGATGACCGTATACTCTGGAGGGATGCCAAGCACCTCCTTCGCCTTGAGAGGGTCATATCCGGCGATCGGATGGGCGATGATCCCGAGCTCTGTCGCCTGGAGCATCATAAGTCCGACGCTCATGCCGCATCCGAACAGGAAGTAGTTCCGGTTGTCGCTGAGCATGCAATCGTCGTCCGGTTTCGAGCAGATCGCCAATATCATCGGCGCTCTCTTCGCCCAGACGTTACCTTTGCTCAAGGCCTGTTTGAGCGCCTCGAGCTTTTCCGGCGTCCTGACGGCGACGACGCGCCACGGCTGCTTATTGTTGCAGGAGGGAGAGAGCCTCATCGCTTCCACCATCTTGTTCAGGTACTCGATCGGTATCTCCTTCGTGCTCAGCGCCCTCTTCGCCCGCCTTGTCTTAATGGCAACCTCCACATCCACAGGACTCACCTTATAAGCACACTATCTGAGGGCAATGAAGATAATGGTTGCGGATGGGAAAGTTGATTATCTATCAACAGGAATGCTCTTTCATGGACGTCGCGGGCATCGGATCATCGGAGGTCGTGGAGACGACGTTGGCGGTATTCGGTCTCTTAGCTTTGGCGATCGCCGTCATCGGAAGGAATAATGAGACATATCTCGACGAAGTTTTGATAGCGATAGGGACCATTGCAGGCATATTCGTCCTCGTGGTGGGCGTTGCCGCGAGCTTCTGGGCGGACATAGATTATGACATCTCAACGAAGGTCGTCCTGTTCCTCCTCGGTTTCGGGCTGTTCCTCAAGATCGTTCACGAGATCAAATGGGCGTCGATATTCGCGCTGCTGATAGGTGCCGGCGTCGGTTACGCGCTTTTCTGGGCGTCCGAGACCTTCGATCTGACGGAGTACATCACGACGACGGTCGTCATCATCGTCGCGCTGGTGATCATGCTGTTAGTATATCTCGCCTTGAAGTTCTTCGAGGACCTGATATCCATAGCAGGTCATATGCTGTCGTTCAGGCCTATCATGTTCATCATCGGTCTTGTTGCGATCGCGGAAGCGGTCCTGTTGTTCACCGACAGCTCGATATCTGCGTTGCTTGGATGAGGGTCGGGCGTCCATAAACCTTTAAATTAGAGCAGCGTCATCGAGGATGACGCGGGCTCGTGGCTTAGCCTGGATATAGCACTGGCCTTCTAAATCGGTCCTCCGGGCCCGATGAGGTCAGCCAGTGGTCTCGGGTTCGAAACTCCGGTCAAACCGGGGCGAAATTCCCGACGGGCCCGCCATAGGCATAACTTAATAAACGCCCATACAATCAGGGCAAAAATATTGGTGACTGAATGAAGAGAAGTTCACGCGCCTGGAAGAAGAAAGGCAAGCAGCGCTGGAAATGGCGCAAGAAGAAAATGCGTCGCAGAAAGCGGGCACAGAAGATGCGCAAGCGTTAAAGCTGATCAACTGGGGGTATGGGGTAGTCAGGTATCCTCGCGGGCTCCAGTTAATTGGGTGTGATTGCTAACGGGTTTACTGATCCGGTGATGAATAACTGGAGCGATGACCCATTAGTTTGCGCAGGGTAGCTCCCTGCGTAGAAGAAACCCGCTGATCTGGGTTCAAATCCCAGTGCCCCCACTTTCCTATCTGGTAGATTCGAAAATGACAAACGCTTTCTATTATATTTCTTTTCTTTCATAAATTTACTCTCCTACCCAGAAGATCTGGTTCTTTGGTGTTGTCACGTTCCATCCAGCAACGGACCTCATCAAGGAAGTCGTCGGTCATGTCGTGAATATTGCTGCGATCATCGATCGTCAGCTGAGGTGATTCATCGTCTGCTTCGTATCCTCGTGGCCGTAGTTCTCCGATATCTCTTCGATCGGGATGCCATCCATGTGAGAGTTGCGTCCCTGACTACGACGATCAGTGTGATTGCCAATACGGCGGTCCAATCTAGCCCGTTTGGTGATGACCTGAAGGATGTTGTCGATGGCGGTCTCCTTGTAATGAAAAAAAAACAGTTACGACTCCGGTTGGTTCTACACGCATTCATTGTACGATCTGGTCGAAGTATATCTGGATGAAAGCGGAGATCTTGGTTTCACCAGGGGAAGTTCTCGATATCTGGTGATCGCTGCCACCATCGCAACGGAGAGAGTTAACTTCGATAGGACCGTGAAGAAAGGCAATGAGAAGTTGAAGGTCAAAGGCAAGTGCCGTGCCGAGGTCAAGTTCAACAACAGCGATGATTGGATAAGGCATTACTACATCGACAAGTACTGCGAGACAAGCTGCAAGGTGGTATGGGGCGCGGCATTGAAGAACAACACCAAAGCAGATCTGAAATTATAGGAGGACAAGCTCTACAACTACCTATGCGGCAGGGTGATAGCCCCCGTGTTCGAGTCCGTGCGCACTAATAAATTCAATGTGATAATCGATAAAAGAGCTGGTGGTCGGGCCGAAGGAAACGATTTTGATGGATACCTCGAGGGCATCCTTTACAACCATCACCAAGGGCCATTCCCTCCCTCATTGCGCCTCAGCCACTTTGATTCGTGCAACGATGCTGGCCTCAGAGTGCACGATTTCGTCGTTGGATCCATCTTCCGGTATCTTGAAAGAAGAGATGCCCAGTATTATGAAAAACTAAAGCCCAAGGTCATATAGGGTGAGAAGTTATGGTAAAATTGCAGACCCCGGGTGGATTCTTGCCTCGTGTACCCTTCCGGTGCACATCTACCGCCCGGGACTTACCCGCAGTTGTAATACATGTTTTATCGGTATATTGTTCATGTCTTTCTTGCCGGTGAACGGTTTAGAAGAAACGTGTTTGGATGGCAGAATATCGTCATCCTCGAGAATATCAATTAATGGGAATTTCCCCCATTTCTTCTATTTTATTACTATACTCAAAAGATCGGTCCAGCCTCGGCTAGATCAAAATAGAAAAATAACGAACGCGACCGTCGGATCTTACTTCTGGTCGCATCGCGTTTCCGCCGCCAAGGCTGGCAGCGACTCTGCTTCGATGTATACCTTGTTGGTCTCCGGATATGCCTTGCGCAGGTCTTCTTCGATGCGACGGATCGCCTCATGCATCTGCTCTGCCGTCGTTCCAGCGACGAAGCACACGCCCATGTTCACGAGCATGTCGTGAGGGCCCATGTACATCGTGAGGATATCGCCCGCGTGCTCGACGGCAGGGTCCGCTTCAACGCGCTTACGTATGTCCGCGATCTCCTCGGGCCTCATTCCCTCTCCTAAGAGCAGGCCCATGCTCCTAGACGCGAGGAACCATGCCACGCTCATGAGCAACAGGCCGATCATGATTGAGGCCGCGCCGTCGAGATACGGGTTGTTGAACAGGTGGCCCAAGAATATGCCCAGGAACGCGAATATGAGGCCGAGCAGGGCCGCGGTGTCCTCGAGCACCACCGTGTACAGGCTCGGGTCCTTGGACTGTTTGATGAACTCCTTCGCCGTCCGGTCCCCCTTGGCACGGAGGAACTGCCTGATGGCCACCGAGAATGAAGCTCCTTCAATGATCATCGCCACTGCGAGCACTATGTACGCCGTCGTCGGGTCGCCAAGTTCGGCGTTCGGGGCGACGTGGCGGATATACGAAATCCCTTCGTACACCGACATTCCGCCGCCGATGCCGAAGATGGAGATCGCCACTATATTGGTCCAGAAATACAATGACTTGCCATAACCGAACGGATGGGTCTCGTCGGCAGGCCTCTTCGCTCGTTTCATTCCCAGCAGTATGAGGCCGCCGTTCCCCGTGTCGACGACCGAGTGGATCCCCTCCGAGATCATGGCCGATGAGCCAGTGATCGCCGCAGCGATGAATTTGATTATCGCGATTGCCAAGTTCCCTATGATCGCAGCGACGACAGCGATCTTTGATTCGGATTGTCCTGCCAACAGTTACCACTCCACGGCCACAGAGTCGCTTGATATCGTTGATGATATTATTACATTGTTTCTCATCCGAATGATAGGATGCATGTCATTAGGGTTCTATCAACATTGGATTTGAATTAGTCGATCGTCGGTCATCACAATCGCCAATCGCTATAAGCGAGGTTCGGCCGATCAACTTATTGAAATATTCTTCGTTTTTGGGAACGTATTCATCCCGATCACAAATTCGACAAAACGTCAAATAAACCGTGGGGCACGACTTTCATTTACGGCCCGGGCAATTAACGACGTAAATGGACGTGGCAATCCAGTTCCTTCTCTAATGCTCATTGGAGGCCGTTTCAAATAACCATTTTTACGAATTACCGCAATATACTTCGAAATACTACCATTCATCAATTCATTTCCAAAACCGATTCTGAAAACAACAAGTTTTTAGTATCCGTCGGGAATCAGTAAACAGGAGCCCCCGTGGACCTTCTCCAACTTCCCCACCATTTTGATTTGCGGGGGCTCTCACCTTTATCCGAAAATTCTTGATGACTGGATATGTTCCCTTTCGAGGATCCGGGGGATCCCTATCTATTGGTTTGTGATCAGCGCCTAGGCTTTAAGAATGAGCTGGCGGATCAGATCCTGTGTTTCCTCCGGTGAGGATGTCGTGTTGACCAGATGGACCCGCGTCTGTTCCAGAAGCTGCCTGAAGAATTCGGAACGTATGCGCACCTTCCTCTCGTCCCTGACGAGCTGATGGGGGTTGCAGAAGTCCCTCTCGACAAGATATTCCAGTGCCTCCCTTGGCGACAGCTCCGTGACCAGGTCCTTGTCGTCCTTGTCCCTCTTCAGAAGGACGATCTCCTTCAGGGGGGCGCTGGGGACGACGGAGTCCGCACCCGTGACCCATCTGATATTAACGATCGCCCTCCCATTGTTGTCGGGGATCGACCTGCTCATCAGGTCAGTGTACTCGGGCCAGATCTTCGCGATGTCCGCGTCGACGTAGCAGTTCTTCTCGCTGCCGTAAGCATCGGGCCTGGCGCTCGACCTTACGAAGAACCAGTCATCCGTTATGAGCCTCGCACCCGGCACTCTCAGCAGCCCCCAGGAGTGTGTCGTCTTTCCCGTCTTCGACGGTGCGATCATAGCCACGCCCTTGCCGTTGACGTCCAGGGCAGCGCCGTGCACCGAATGGATGTGGTGCTCGTCCTCTAGCAGGTCTCCGGCCACGGCCAGGGCCAGGCTCTTGACCCATCCGTAATAGTCGAAGTTGAAGAGGAACGCGGTCTTGGCCACTGGTTCGTACAGGACCTTCGTCTCGCCTGAGTCGTCATTGAGCAGGATGACACGGCCATGCGACCGGACACGGTCCGACATGGCGTAGAAGTTGTCCTCCCATCGCTCCTTCATCTCCCTGTCTAGCGTGAAGAGCTTTATCGCGCATCCGTGGATGTCCGCCTTGCACGTGTGGAACGGCTCGGAGCTGTGCCTATGGTACAGCTCGTCCTTCATCTCCGGCGTGATGAGCTCGACGGAATAGGTCATGCCCCTGGAATGCCCCTTCATATGGAACTATCTTTCCCCATTGGGCGTTCCCTTGATGCCTTCCTTCATGAGCTTGTACTCGAGGCTGTCCATCAGCGCCATTAACGAGGCCTCTATGATGTTGCCCGAGACCCCAACGGTCGTCCATGACGACCTCCCGTCCGAGGACCTTATCAGGACGCGGACGTTGGCGGCGGTGCCGTCCTTGCCATCGATGACCCTGACCTTGTAATCCGTCAGCCTCACATCGGAGAGCACGGGGTAGAACTTGGACAGCGCCTTTCGCAGCGCCCTGTCGAGAGCGTTGACCGGCCCGTTGCCGTCCGCCGCCGTGTGCTCGACGTTGCCGTTGAGGTCGACGACGCGTATGCTCGCCTCGGATATGGTCGAGGGGCCGCCCACGTCCATGAACAGCCTGAACCCTTCAAGCCCGAACGGCTGGACGTTCTCTCCCCTCAGTTTCCTTATGAGCAGCTCAAGGCTCGCCTCGGCGGCCTCGAAATGGAATCCCTCGGACTCGAGCTGCTTTACCTTTTCAAGGACCTCCTTGCCGTCGACCTTCTTCGCGTCGATCCCTAGCTGCTTGGACTTGGCCAGCATGCTCGATGTTCCAGCAAGTTCGGAGATAAGTATCCTCCTTTCGTTCCCTACGAGCCCCGGTTCGAGATGCTCATATGTCCTGGCATCCTTCAGCACGGCGGAGACATGGACGCCGCCCTTGTGGGCGAACGCCGATCTCCCTACGAACGGGAGCTTGGGGTCAGGCTCGATGTTGGTGACCTCCCCAACGAACATCGACAGCTTCGTCAGCATCGACACATCTGGTATGTTCGAGGGCCTTCCCATCTTCAGCACGACGTTAGGTATGATCGAGCACAGGTTGGCGTTCCCGCACCTCTCTCCCAATCCGTTGATCGTCCCCTGCACCATGGTCGCCCCTGCCCTCACGGCCGCCAAGGAGTTCGCGACGGCGAGTTCAGAATCGTTATGGGCATGGACGCCGACCCTCACATCGAACTTCGATATGACCTGTGATACGGCCTCCTCGACCTCGTCCGGGAACGTCCCTCCGTTGGTGTCGCAGAGGACGACGAACTCCGCTCCCGCGTCGACGGCGCGGCCGATGATGGACATCGCGTAAGCCTTGTTGTTCTTCCATCCGTCGAAGAAATGCTCCGCGTCGAATATGACCTTCTTACCCTGGGACCTCAGGAACGAGACGCTGTCGGAGACCATATTCAGGCCTTCCTCCAGGGAGCACTGCAGAGCTTTCTCCAACTGCATGTCCCAGGACTTGCCGAATATGCAGACCCAATCGGTCTGTGCCTCCAGCAGGTTCTGCATCCCCTTGTCCTCGGACGCAGGCGTGCCTACCTTCCTTGTCGACCCGAAAGCGACGAGCTTCGTCCTCGAAAGGGGCGTGTCGGCCGCTGCCTTGAAGAATGCCTTGTCCTTCGGGTTCGAACCGGGATAACCGCCCTCCACGAAATCGATCCCGAACCTGTCCAGGTGCTTCAATATCTCGAGCTTGTCCTCGGTGGAGAACGAGACCCCCTCGGACTGTGCGCCATCGCGCAGCGTTGTATCGAAAAATATCACTTTTCGGTCAAATAAATAAATCCCTTCTTAGTGTACTGACCATGATACTCACTGCCATGTTACCCGCTAACTATGCAACGTCCCGTATTTAACTGCTGTGCGAATTCGGCTCCTTTGTGCGCATTATCACCCAGAGGTCGCTCATGACCGCGCTTGCGGTCTCGTGCCTTCCAGCGCCCCTTCCCGCGACGATTATCTCCCCGGCGAGGTCCGTCTGTATATGGAACGTGTTGAGCGTCCCGCTTATGCTCAGCGGATGCCCTCTGGGGATGAGCCTGGGCGCCACCTCGACGCCCTTCTCGGTGATCTCCCCTATCAGGCGGATCACCTTCTTGTCCTGCGCCGCGAGGGTGACGGCCTCGAGGTTCACTCCCCTGATGCCCGTCCTCTCTACGTCGTGGACCGTCACGTCGTTGCCCATGATCGCGTTCGCGAGGATGGCGACCTTGCACGCCGTGTCGATCCCGTCGATATCATAGGAAGGGTCCGTCTCGGCATATCCCAGCTGCTGCGCCTCGCGCAACGCAGGCTCCCACGGAAGCCCTTCGGACTCCATCCTACTCAGTATGTAGTTGCAGGTGCCGTTCATTATCCCCCTTATCGAAGAGATCCTCTCGCACCTGAGGAGCTCGCTGGCCAGATTGATGACCGGTGTCGCGCCGCCGACCGAGGCCTCGAACCTCAGGTTGCACTTGTTCTTGGCCGCCAGCTTGGAGATCTCCCTGAACTTCAATGCCAACGGTCCTTTGTTGGATGTGACGACGTCCCTGCCGGCGTTCAGCGCGGCCTTGATGTGGTCTATGCCTGGCTTGGCGTCGACGATGTTCGTAGGTGTCATCTCCACGAGGACGTCGTAGTCCAGGCGCGAGAGCATCTCCGGGATCGTCTCTGGCCGCTTCTTCCCGATGTTCCCCTTCCCGACCTTGGTCCTTACCAGTTCGGTGGGGTTCAGTCCTTTCTTCGACGCGGCGTAGGTGTTCGAATCGAACGCTGCGACGATCCTGATGCCCTCGCCGAACCTGTCGACGAACAGCTGATCCTTCATCTGGATCGCCTCTGCGACACCCTGGCCCACCGTACCGAAACCAACTAGGACGGCATCCATCTTAATCACCGAACCCCCTGATCATCAGGAAGCCCGATCGTTTGGAGCGCTCGCGCATGAAGTGATTGGCCTTCTTGATCACGTCCTTGCTCCTCACCTTGCCGGAGATCAGGGCCGTCTTCTCGTCGCTGGACGAGACGGAATACCTGACGTTGAGCGATTCCACCCCTCCCAGCGCCTGGATCCCGTCGGTGATCCTCTTCATCTCGTTGGCCGAGACGGTGCCAACGATGACGTATTCCAGATGGAACGTTTCGAAGAGGTGGTCGATCTTCAATATGTCGACGCCGCGGGCCGTCCACTCGTTCATGATCTTGTCCAGGTTCATCTCGGAGGAGACCTCGAAGGTGAGGTTCACGCCGATCCTCCCTGCTGAGACCTTGTCGTGACTGTGCACTACCCCTACGATGTTGCCATCGTTCCTGGATACTGGCTCGAGGGCCCCGATAAGCTGTCCAGGTACGTCCTTGAGTCGAAGATCGACGTTCACTCTCAAATGCAAACCCCTATGGTAGGGGGTTAAACACGTTCTAGCTAATTTAAATTGACCAAAAGAGATGATGGCGCCGAGGGGGAGATTTGAACTCCCGAGTCCTTGCGGACACAAGCTTACTGGCGGATCAGATTCCAGGCTTGCGCCTTACCGGGCTGGGCCACCTCGGCCGATAGGAGCGCTATCTGTTCTTCGCATTTAAGGATTACGTTTTACTGGCTGGATAAAAAAACATTCATTATCATTGGAAAAGCCAGAGATTTTATTTTTCATTCCTAACATATTCTGTTCACAAAAATCGTTCATCGACCGATTCGAAATTTCTTCCGTTTTCTGATGGGCCGATCGAATTTCTTGAGGTATCTTTTCTTGTTCCGTTCTTCGAACGTGATCCTGAACTCATCAAAGAATACTTCCTTACCCAGTAAAAGGGGCATGTCGATTCTTCAGTCATCTATCCCTCTCATGAGCATTTGATTCTCGGGATTCAGAGCTCTTCATAATAAAATAAGGACCAGATGATCACAAGATCGGCGTCGCATCCTTCGGTACCAAGGCTATGAACGGCTTCCGATGCCCGCAGATCTTCTTGGCATTCGAACAGGCTTCTTTGAACGAGTGGGAATGCCCTACGATCTCATCGTCACAAATGGCAACCCACTCCCCTATGTATGGGCTGACGTCCATTTGCATGAAATGATCATAGCTCTCACTCATCCTCGGCACTCTCACTTTGACACATGACTCGACTTCCGAGACCATAAATGTTTTCGAACATATATTTCAAATTAATAATATTAACTAACAGCAACCCCAATCTTTCACAGGCAGAGGCCATACACACCATCACGAACCGTCGGCCTTCCCCTTCTTGCCAGTTCGATCTCGTGCCTGTCGATCTCGATGACCTTCGCATCATCCTCGAAGTAACGGCATTTGGCGATCAGGTTCCCTCTCGGCCCGTACGCCCCGCTCCCTCCGAAGAACACCATCCCCAGCTGCGTTCCGACCTGGTTCACGTAGATGCTGTAGAGCGTGTTCTCTATCGCCCTGGCCGGGACTATCCGTTCGAAGAAGTCCCTCGAGGTGTATGGGGATGCGGATATCGTGATCAGAGCCTCGGCGCCGGAAAGCGAATACGCTCTGGCCATCTCCGAATGGAACAGGTCGTAGCAGATGCAGACACCAAGTCTGCGTCCGTTCAGTTCGAACAGTCCTGGTGCCTTCCCAGCTCCAAAATACAAGCCTTCCTCGAAGGGCCCGAACGTCGCCAGGTGCTCCTTGTCGTAGCACTGCACCCCTTCCGCCTCGGATACCATGACCGCGCTGTTCCTCAGCACGCCCGGAAGCTCGTCGTCAAGGCGAGGCATGCCGAACAATATCCCGACCCCGTGGTCCTCAGCTATGCCCATTAGCTTTCTGACGCTAGGCCCGTCGAGCGATTCCGCGAGGCCGTGCACGCGGTCCCTGACCATATATCCAGTCAGGAACAGCTCGCTGAAAACGAACAGGTCGGCTTCGGTCCGGCCTATCGCCTCGTTGATCTTCCTCATGTTGCTCTCCTTGTCCCCAAGGGAGCAGTGCGTCTGGACCAGGGCTATCTTCATCGGATGACTACACGAACCCGATTATTTTTCAATCTTTGCACGGAGGTGAGCGAGGGCCCGAACCATCGCTTCGCGTAATCGTTGGAGCATCTGGACATCACTTTCAGGAAACCGGGGTGAATCTCATTTATACCGGTGACGGAGTTCCTTGCCCGATGAGCGGCGATTTGTTCAGGATCGAAGTGAACCAGATCGGCGAGTACGTGCAGAAGGGGTCCTGCGCGAGGAGGTTCAAGCTCGACCTGAACGGAAGGAGCATCGCGAACAAGGTGCCCTTCTTCACCAGGGCCCTCAACCCCCTGGACCCCGTCCTGAAGGAGATGGGACGGGAGAGGGAGGACCAGTGGGAGAGGTCGCTGCTGGATGACGGTTTCGAGATCATATCGCCGAAGGAAGGTTCGAGCGACAGGATCTCCTGGAGCGAGTTCATCGAGATGCTGGCCTCGAAGGCGGTCGCAGGTAAGACCTTCTTCTCAAGGGAGGTCGAGCTGACCGGGACGGTCGGGCGCTTCGACCTGCATGGAAGATGCGATTTCATGGTCCTTCACTGGAGGGACGGCGGTCCTAGGCTCAGGATAGTCGAGTGCAAGGCAAGCCGGAAGGACAAGACATATCACAGGATCCAGCTCGCGGCTTACGTGCTCATGGTCGGGGCGCTGCTCGAAAGGGACAGGCCGATCATAGCCGGGATGCCGCTGGGAAAGGATCAGTTGGAAGGGGTCGTCGCCAGGATAGACGAGGGGGATAGGAACGAGCCGATCATGGAGCTCGCGCCCTTCGACCTTGGGACCGAGGTCGAGGACGTCAAACACCTCCTATCGGAGGGAGGTGAACTGGACCGGATAACCTCGGCCGACATCGGTTCGCTGAGCTACAGGATCGATCCGAGATGCGATTCCTGCCTTTTCAGCGTGATCTGCCTTCCGGAGACTGCCAGGGTCAAGGGGCTCGAGCTGCTCGACATGGACCAGTCCTCGATGAGGGTGCTCAGGGCCAATGGGATCAAGGACCTGTGTTCGCTGTCCCGCCTAGACCCCCGTTCCGATGGGGCGCTCAAGATAAGGAGGACGCCCGGGTTCTCGGGGAACCTCGAATCGATGGTGCTCAAGGCAAGGACGAGGATGTCGACGCTACCTGGAGAGGATGGCCACGGCTACGAGGTTCAGAGGCTGCCGGGACTGCAGATCGGCCTCCTTCCGCAATACGAGCAGAAGGACGGCCGGCTCGTCCGCGTCTATATGGCCGTCGACCGGGACTATGTCGAGGACAGGGTCGTCGGGCTCAGTGCCCACGTCACCTCGAGCGATAGGCGGATCCACACCCCGTTCATGAAGGACGGGGGGAGATGGGTGCCGGACCCCGAGCCAAAGGAGAGGCTTCCGGACGACAGGAGGGGGGCCGAGCCCGGGACCGAGGTCCAGGGTGTGGACGTCGTCAAGATCAAGAGGGCCCCCTGGTCGAAGGACCGGGCCGCGGACACGGTGGCCGAGGGCGAGCTCATCCGCTCCTTCCTCAGCGAGCTCATCGGGGCGATAGCGAAGGTGGCTGGCAGGGAGTCGGCCCCGCTCCATTTCTATCTATGGAAGAGGGACGAGATGGCGACCCTCATCGAGGGCTGCACCAGATGCGGCGGGGAGCTCCTGGAGAACCTCACTCAACTGATGGGATGCAGGGAGCCGCTGGAGCAGCTGATCTACACGATAATGGACGAGGAGGTCCGCTCGAGGTTCGCGCTCGGATGGTCTGGCGGGGGGCTCGTCGTCGCCGCATCGCTCAAATGGTACGGGGAAGGATATCACTGGGTGCGCAACGTCGGCGGCAGCGCCGTGGACCTCTCCGAGGCGTTCAGGCAGGGGATTTTCGACTTCACATCCAACGTCGCCCTGAGGAAGGACGGCACCTGGGCCCGATTCGGCGAGGAGGGCTCGGAGAGGCATCTGTTCGAGGTCAGGAGCAGGAACGGCGACCCCCTGCCGGTCCCGTACCTGCATGCCATGTGGGGCACGCTGCCCTCGCCCGAAGGGCCGATGAGGTACACCACCAGGGAGACGATCAAGAGATACACGCTCGGCGGGAGCGAACAGCTCATCACGGCATATCTGAAGGCAAGGGTCCAGGCGCTGAGGTGGGTCGAGGAGAGGGTCGGTCCGAAGAACAGGGAGATCACCAAGCCCCCGTTCGCGATCGCCTCCCTTCCGGATTTCCGATTGCGCATCGGAACGCCATCGGCCGCCGCGGTGGACTTCCTGCGCATGGACCATCACGTCCGGTTCAACGAATGGATGTCGGGGATGTCGCTGCCCCCGCTCGACAGGGTGGCGCAGGGCCGCAGCGTCCCGGTGAGGGAGGTCATGACGGTCCAGGAGAACGACGGCCATCACTTCGAGGCCTTCCTCGACCTCGAGCGGTTCGGGGAGACGGCCGAAGGGTTCAGGGACAAGACGTCGGTCGAAAAGGGTTCCTGGGTGAGGCTGACCCCCTATGACGGGGACGCGCTCGAGCAGCAGAGGCTCGGCGACATCCTCAAGGGCGGGAGGACCTGCATCGTCGAGGACATCGACCTCGATGCCGGAAGGGTCCGGATGAAGGTGATGACCTTCGCCGCCGACAGATACAGGCTGCAGAGCTTGGACCCGAGGGAAGGGATCTATTGCGACTACGCGACGCTGGACGAAAGCCCCTCCGACATGGTCTCGGGGCGCGTTGACGCCAGGCTCACGAACGTGCCCGACGCGCCTTCGATGAGATGGTTCGATATGAGCTCCCCGGAGATACCGCCGGTGCAGGAGCTGGGCAAGGGCGTGGCGGCCAGGTACGGGTCGCTCCTCAAGGGGATGAGGTTCGACGACCTCTCGCTGGGCGAGGACCAGGTCGCCTCGATACTCGATGGGCTGTCGTCGAGGGTCCAGCTCATGCAGGGCCCGCCCGGCACGGGGAAGACGACCACGACGGCCGTCGCCACGCTGCTTCGAACGACGAGGCAGGGGTCCGGCGAGATAACGCTGGTCGCCGCGAACACGCACATGGCCATCGACCGGATCATCGAGGAGATCAGATCGAGATCGGGACCGTTCCTGGACGCGATGAAGGGGATGGGCGCGACCCCCGCCCCGATCGGCGTTTACAGCCTCAGGGACCTTGAGAAGGAAGGGGGTTATTGGCGCAGGCTCAACCTGCTTAGGGACAGCGAGCGCATCATCGTCGGCGGGACGACGAACGAGGTCCTGAAGCTGGCGCAGAAGATGGACTCGATCGAACCCTATGCCAGCGACCCGGAGCGCTTCAAGGTGAGCTGCCTGATCGTCGACGAGGCGAGCATGATGGTCATGTCGCACTTCCTCGCGCTCGCGTCCCTTCTCCACGCCAACGGGACGATCATGCTGTCCGGCGACAACCGTCAGCTGTCGCCGATAACCGCCCACGACTGGGAGAACGAGGACAGGCCCCCGTTCGTGAAGTACCAGCCGTTCACGAGCGCGTTCGACGCGATCGACAGCATCCTCAGGAACGTCAGGACGACGAGACCCATGATAACGCGTTCCGCCCTCGACAGGACGTACCGGCTGCCGCACGAGGTCATCGAGCTCATCTCCGAGCTCTATCGCAGGGACGGCATCGAGCTGAAGGGGAGCAGGTCCGAAGTGAGAAGGGAGCTTACCGTCACCGACGACCCATGCTCCTTCGTATGGCAGGCTGGCGGCATCTATCTTATAGCCCACGACGAGTGCGAGTCGAAGAAGACCAACAGGTTCGAGGCGTCGATCATCGAGAGGATGGTGAAGGCGGCGAAGGGCCTTGACGGCTCGTCGGTCGCGGCGATGACGCCGCACCGCGCTCAGAGGACGCTTCTCCAGGAATGCCTTCGGCCCTATTCCGTACAGGTCGACATCATCGACACGGTCGAGAGGCTGCAGGGAGGCGAGCGGCAGACCGTCATCGTCTCAGGCACGCAGAGCGACCCCTCGTCCATATCGAACGCGGCCGATTTCATACTCGACCTGAACCGTTCCAACGTCATCTTCTCGAGGACGAAGGAGAGGCTGATCGTCGTCTGCGCGCAGACGCTGCTGGACAGCGTTCCGGCCGACACGGAGCAGTATATGTCGGCGTACCTCTGGAAGCGTATCAGGGGGATGTGCACCAGGGAGGTGTACTCGTTCATGCTGGACGGCCACAACGTCAAGGTCCTCGTCCCGGACATCGAGGGGGTCGAGGTCCTGCAGAACGAGGAACCGCTTGGCAAGGCCGCCACGACAACGGAAACGGCCATGCCCGTCGTTGCACCGGCCCCGAGGCGCAGGTCGGTCCTCCCGCCTCCGCCGAGGTCCGGCATAGTCGTTGACGGAAGCAACGTCGCCCTGCACGGGACGGATGGCAAGAACGCCGTGCCCGAGCGTCTGAAGCGATGCTACGACGAGCTCATGGACGTCTACGGGTTCGACGACGTCTACATCATCATCGGACCAGGGCTCAGGCACAAGATGCCGCCCGAGGCGTTCGAGGAGCTCGAGAGGCATTTCGAGGCCAAGGCGGCAGGCCTGGACCACAAGGTCCTTCTCCAGGCGCCTGCGGGGGCATATGACGACAAGTTCACCGTGCAGTTCGCGATCTACGACGACCTGCTGATACTCACCAACGACCGTTACAGGGACATCATCGAGGGCATGCCCGAGCTGGAGTACGATATCCGGATGAGGCTTGTCAAGTACATGTTCCCTTCAGGCTCGCTCATCGTCGAGAGATGGCCCGACTACCGCGCGTGAGGCGTCAGGTGAAAGGAAAAATATTCAGCCGACGCTAAGGGTCATTCATGCGTCAGGGTCCCAGGGACGACATCGAGCTCGTCCTCATCGATTTCATCAGGCAGAAGGTCGAGGACAGCGGTGCGGCCGGCGTCATCGTCGGGCTGAGCGGGGGCGTCGATTCCGCACTCGTAACGAAGTTATGCGTCATGGCGGTCGGGGCCGAACGAGTCAAGAACGTGTTCCTGCCCTCGGCGTCGACGCCGGAACAGGACCGGAAGGACGCCAGAGCGTTCTCGAAGCTCCTGGGGACCGAACTGGTCGAGATGGACATCTCGCCGATGGTGGACCGCTTCAAGGCATCGCTGCCTGAGATGGAGCGGAGGGAGCTGTGCGGGAACGTGATGGCGCGCATCCGCATGACGATCATCTATCACTACGCCAGGAAGGAGGGCAGGCTCGTCATGGGCACGGGAAACAAGAGCGAGCTGCTCATGGGATACTTCACAAAGTTCGGCGACGGGGGATGCGATCTCCTGCCTATCGGCGATCTCTACAAGACGGAGGTCTGGGAGCTGGCGAGGAAGCTTGGCGTGCCCCCGTACATCGTCGACAAGGCCCCGTCCGCAGGCCTTTGGCCCGGTCAGACCGACGAGGGGGAGATGGGCGTCAGGTACGATTGCCTGGACAAGGTGCTAAAAGGGATCGAGGCCGGCCTTCCCCTCGACGAGATATCGAGGAGAACTGGAGTGGAACTGCGCACCGTGGAGATGATCTGGGAGAAGCACCTCGCATCGGTCCACAAGCGAAAGATGCCTCTCATCCCGAAGGTCGGGATGAGGACCATCGGTCTGGACTGGAGAGAGTGAGCTCCTTGGTGAGCATCTCCTTGGCCTTTTTCGTATCAAGGCAATCGAACATTATCGTGTCCACGCTCATTCCGAAGGCGAACCCGAACCTCATCCGTCCTCTCAGTTTCACGAGCAGCAGGACACGGCGCCTCGTCGTCACGTAGAGAACCGACCCCCTT